>JBALXF010000284.1:0-4657 GCA_036961085.1 Psychromonas sp. | reverse complement strand
GACCAAACATCATGATTGGGAAGAAACCAGCTTGGTACATACCGGTTTTACCAATGATTGCTGTGCCAGCATCAATACCTGTTTGACCAGATAAGAAGTTAGGAATATCGTTAATGCCTGCAACATCAAACCAGAATACAGAGTTTAGTGCATGATGAAGACCAACTGGAATTAATAAACGGTTAAAGAATGCGTAGATACCTGCGCCTGCTTCACCAAGACCAGAAATTGTCTCACCAAAATGTTGTAAGGCAGAGAAAATAACAGGCCAGATTGCCATTAGTACAAATGAAACACCAATCATTACAACTGATACAACGATAGGCACTAAGCGGCGTCCAGAAAAGAATGCTAAGGCTTTATGTAGTTCAACAGTTGAGAACTTGTTGTACAACTCAGCAGAAATAATACCGACTAAAATACCAACAAATTGATTTTGAATTTTACCAAAAGCAGCGTGTGCAACTTCACCCGTAATTTGTTCAACAGCACCAGGAGATAATAGTGTTGTTACTACTAACCAACCAACTAAACCAGAAAGTGCAGCAGCACCGTCTTTATCTTTAGACATACCGTAAGCAACACCAACAGCAAATAATAATGCCATGTTGTCAATTACCGACGCGCCTGCTTTAATTAGAAATGCAGCAAGTTGTGAATCACCACCCCAGCCATTAGGATCGATCCAGTAACCAATACCCATTAATATTGCTGCAGCTGGTAATACAGCTACAGGTACCATCAAGGCACGCCCTACTTTTTGAAAATAACCTAAAATATTCACAATTTACTCTCCTTTAAAATTTACTTAATTTATTCTGTAAAATTAGTTTAGTTTGGATGTCTAAAACACCTGCCAAATCACTTTGGCGACTCATAATTTGTTAGCGATGTAGTAAAATATTAAATTGCGATATATCGACCAAATTCAACAATTCTACAAATCTGACTTGAACTTTAAAGGGTTTATTTCGAGGTGCAAACTTAAGCGACCAATTATGCGACAGCGATCACCATAACTACACCTATTTATCATATTTTTGTGGCAAATTACCGATACTTAATTTACGCTACGTATTAACTTTGTAGGTTAAGAGCTTTACTATGGAAAGTAGCCCTAATCTGCAGATAAAAATTTTGCAGAGACACTAATTAAGTAGAGTAAGCAGTCTCTCCCTAGCCCTTCTAGCGCATTAGCATTAGGGTATATCGGATTCATACAATTTTATTGGAGGTATTTGTTATGTACGCATTAACAAATTGTACAATTTACACCACACAATCCATTCTGGATAACTACGCAGTAGTAGTGGAAGATAATGAGATTAAGAAAATAATCCCACTTTCAGATCTGAATGAAGACATTCAAACCATTGATTTAAAAGGAGCAAACTTGTGCCCTGGGTTTATTGACTTACAACTTAACGGTTGTGGTGGGGTGATGTTCAATAATCAAGTAAGTGAAGAAACTCTTGAGATAATGCAAGCTGCAAACCTAAAATCTGGCTGTACTAGTTATCTACCAACGCTAATCACGTCATCTGACGATGATATGAAAAGTGCATTAAAAGTTGCTCGTCAGTTCATGCAAAAGAAGCAGAATGAAGTCCTAGGGTTACACCTTGAAGGGCCTTATTTAAGCCTGGAAAAAAAGGGCATTCATCGCCCTGAATTTATCCGTACTCCAGATAACGATATGATCGATTTAATCTGTAAAAATGCCGATATTGTTAGCAAAGTCACACTTGCTCCTGAAAACACCCCAAGTTCTGTGATAAAACAGCTCTCTGAGGCTGGAATAGTTGTATCAATTGGGCATACCAATGCAACTTATCAACAGGCAAAACAAGCGATTGATGATGGTGCAAGTTTTGCAACTCACCTGTTTAATGCAATGACTTCAATGACTGGACGCGAACCAGGTGTGGTTGGTGCTATTTATGATAATGATATTTACGCAGGGATTATTGTGGATGGTTTTCATGTAGCCTATGAGAATGTGCGAATTTCTAAAAAAATAATGGGCGAGAAACTAATCCTTGTTACCGATGCAACAGCGCCAGCGGGTGCTGATATCGAGCAGTTTGATTTTGTAGGGACAACGGTTTATTACAAAGATGGCAAATGTTTTGGTGCCGATGGTACTTTAGGCGGCGCAGCGGTTACTATGATCGAGTCGATAGAGCAAACCGTTAAATATGTGGGTATCGAACTTGATGAAGCTATTCGTATGGCGACGCTGTATCCAGCTAAGGCTATTTCACAGCAGCATAAACTCGGTAGTATTGAATCCGGTAAAATAGCTAATATGGCTGTATTTACCAATGACTTCCAAGTAACTGCAACTATCGTAAATGGGCTTTACAGTGCAACAGAAACAAAAAGTGCAGCTCTTTTGTAATATTTTGTAAGTATCAAACGATATTAGGTGAAGAGCAGTATATCAGTTGTGATTTATTGTTAGAATCGCCGCAACTAATGGATAGGTATATATCAAATGACAAAAGATCAAAACCAAGTAGAACCTTTAATCGCAAATATCGACCATATAAAGCAAGTCAATACAGCGACGATCTACAAAGTCATTGAAAAAAATGCACCTATCTCTCGTGTTAAAATCGCCAAACTTAGCAAGTTAGCGCCTGCTAGTGTGACTAAAATAACCCGACAATTACTTGAAAATAATATCATTTCTGAAACGGCTCGTCAGGCATCGACTGGAGGGCGGTGTGCAATATCTTTAGCACCAAATTTATCTACCATCCACGTGCTTGCTATAAAAATAGGACAAAAAAAATTATCCTTAAGTCGCTACAATTTAGCGGGTGAGCAATTAAGTAATAAGCAGGTAGATATAAAAGTAGCTGACACAGAATCTTTGATAGAATTACTTATCAATGAAATCGCTAAGTTTATGAATAACAGACAAAATCTGTTAGGTAAAATATCTGCTATTTCAATGACCTTAGCAGGCTTGATTGACCCGCAAAAGGGCTTGGTACTTTATAGCCCCCACTATCAGTTCAATAATTTTTCATTAGTCGACACAATTGCTGCGCGCTTTAACGTTCCCACATATATAGGTAATCATACTCGTAGTTTGGCTTTAGCTGAGCATTATTTTGGGGCTTCAAGAGATTGCTTAGATTCAATCCTAATTAGCATCCACCACGGTGTTGGCTCAGGTATTATCATCCAAGGTAAAGCCCTACTAGGTCAAAACTTTAATATTGGTGAAATTGGTCATATACAGGTTAATCCTGCAGGCAGACAATGTCATTGTGGTAATTTCGGTTGTTTAGAAACGGAAGTGAGCGATAACATCATCATTGATAAAGTAAAAATGGCGATTCAACAAGGCAGTCTAACCAGCCTTGACTTAGAAGACTTAAGCATAGAAAAAATATACCAAGCCGCTGCTGAAAACGACCCACTATGTCAAAAAATAGTTGAAGATGCCGCTTCATATTTAGGAAAAACCGTCGCCCTTTTGATTAATTTATTAAACCCACAAAAAATTATCATTGCAGGAAAAATAACGGCTGCAGAGCAGAGTTTATTTTCTACTATTCAGCAATGTATTGCTCATCAAAGTTTACCGAGCTTTCAAGGCAAAGTGAGTATTCAAGCGACAGAGCTACAAAGAGATACCAACATTGCTGCATTTGCATTAATCAAACAGGCAATTTATGAAAGCGATTTGTTACAGCAGATAAAAAATTAATGATAGTTGCAAATTAGGAGTTCTATTTGAGATATTAACCTCCTAGTTTCATTGAGATAAAAAATTAATAATAATTGAAAATTAGAAAGCCTATTTCAGGTGTTAACCTCCTAACTTTCATTTAGACAATATATAGCTAGTCAATTGACGCCATATCACCTCGATCTTCTAACCATTCTTTACGATCACCTGCGCGTTTTTTGGCAAGTAACATATCCATGACCTCAAACATCTTCTCAGCATCGACTGATGTTAACTGTACTAAGCGACGAGTATTTGGATCCATAGTTGTTTCACGCAGTTGCAAAGGGTTCATTTCACCTAGTCCTTTAAAACGTTGTACATTTACCTTACCACGCTTTTTCTCTGCTTCAATACGATCTAAAACGCCATCTTTTTCAGCTTCATCCAGTGCATAATAAACCTCTTTACCAATATCGATACGATACAAGGGAGGCATAGCAACAAAGAAATGCCCAGCATCAACCACTGCACGGAAATGTTGCACAAATAGAGCACAAATCAAGGTTGCGATGTGCAGACCATCGGAGTCAGCATCGGCCAGAATGCAGATTTTTCCATAGCGTAAACCCGATAAGTCTGTAGAAGCAGGATCGATACCAATCGCAACAGATATGTTATGGATCTCTTCTGAGTTTAAAATAATGTCAGACTCATCTTCCCAAGTATTTTTGATTTTACCGCGTAATGGCATGATCGCTTGGAATTCACGGTCACGGGCTTGTTTAGCACTACCACCAGCCGAATCCCCCTCTACTAAGAAAATCTCTCCTCGCATCGGGTCTTGAGTTGAACAATCAGTTAATTTACCTGGCAATGCAGGCCCTTGAGTGATCTTCTTACGTGCAATTTTTTTGCTTTTACGGGTACGCGTTTGCGCATTGTTAATACAAAATTCAGCAAGTAATTCAG
>JBALXF010000283.1:0-4668 GCA_036961085.1 Psychromonas sp. | reverse complement strand
TGATATTTTTTCGACATCCATTTTAGTAGATGGAAACGACCCATTAATTGCACATCGAAATCTGGCTAAAAAAACAGTAGAACTGGCAAAGGCAAATAATAAGCCTTCGCGATAATATTCATTAGCCTCTTCTGCCCGATCATCTTTGTCTAATAAATTAGCTAATAACGCAAAATCACTACTATTAGGTAAATGTTTAACACTGATTTTTAAATGCTCAATGGCAGCAGCTTCTTGCTCTTCACTTAATTTTAACTTAGCAAGCGCTTGATTAATTGGACCATTCTCAGGTTCTTTTTTAAGCTTTTTATTAAGTAATGAGATCAATGGGAAATGATCAGTGATCTGTAGTTTCTCAACATAAGCCAGCAAAGGTAATGAAAATTGCTTATTCAGTTTCTCTAATAAGAATTTTTCTGCCGCTTTATCTTTACCTGCTTCGATGTAAGCATCTAATAAAGCTTGTTGGTACTGCAATTCCTTGCGCATCCAGCGAGGGCTTTTTTTATCCCAATATGTTTGTAACACATGGTCTTCTTGCAGAGCTAATTGCTTAAAAAGGTTTTGGTAAGCATCGAGTTGAATCGCTGTAAATTTCTCTTCGCTATAACCTAAGCTTTTATGATTTTTGTTCAAAACCTCAACAAATTTATCCCACTCATTTAAAGGTGGATAAACTCCTAAATACAGCTGGGCAACTCGACGATTACCTGAGAATTCTGTATTTAACTCGTTTAAATTTGCCTGTGCATTTTCGTACTGTTGTGCTTCTAATTGTAACTCAACCCAAACTAGCCCGACTGCTAACTTACAACCTTTTTGGCTAATCGTTGCCTGCTCTAAATATTCATCACGAAGACGATAATCCTTTTGCTGCTGAGCAGCCTTGGCAGCAGCTATGTAAGTTAAGGCTGGAGATGCACTGCGATCCGCAGATTTAGAGAGTAGCTTTTGCGCTTGTTTGCTATTCCCCTCGAACAACGCCAACATACCTAATAAAGTATTTTTCTGTGCTTTATTAGTTTTTCGTTGTCCAAACCAGCCTTTAGTTATTGCATTCATCGATAATAATTTACGTAAAATCCATTCTACGAATAGCAATATAAAATAAAAAACTATCGCAATAAAAATGGCATTAACTATGGTGGTTTCATAGGTGGTATATGAATCAAGAGAAACAAGAATGTAACCTTTATTCTCACTGATTTCAGGACCAAACATCAAACCTACAAGTAGAGCTGCAATAATAATAATAATTCGTATCATGATATTCCCCCTACTCTACACGTGAGCTAGCTAGTGATTTTTTTATACGCTGTTTCATGACGCGCTCCAGTAACGGTGCACTTTTTAATTGGTCAGGGTATTCAACTGAAACTGTGTGTTTACTCAAACGTTGAATCGAAGTATAAAAATGACTGGTAGTATTATCCGTGAGGTCATAATAGTTAGTTAATAAAGATTTAGCGTTACTCATTGCTAAATCATAGATATCTTGTTGCTCGCGATAAATAGCAAATTCAGCTTTGGTTAAATAGCCACGTAAGTTTTCTTTTAAATACCAAGTTTGCTGTGGTGATAACAAGGCTTCCACTTTCTCTTCACGTTTATTAATAACAATAAAACTATCAACAAATGCGGTCCATGATTTGCCTAAGTTTGCTTGCCAATCATTAATATCTGATGAAATTTCCTCTTCTTGAGTCACTTCATTCGCAGCTATCTGTAGTCCAGAAATTTCTAATTTTTCAATACGACGTTCTAAACCAGAAAGTGCTAATACAACACCATCGGGATCCGTTTTAGGTAATGCCTCTAACGTCGTTATATCTTCTAATAAAGCCGCTCGTAAAGTATTTAAGCTGGCGTCATTTAGTTCAACAATGCGTTGGTCTGCAGCTAATAACAGTGATATTGCGGTTGGAATATCTTTTTCTAACCAAATTTTACTACCTGATAATCTAACCAGGTATTCTACCTCGGCAAGAATCCAATCATTTGGATGGCGAACTGTTGTTTCAGCAAAACTACGCTGTAATGACTGTACGTCAGTACTGTAGATCTTATTCTCATTTTTAACCTGTTGTAGTTGAGTATTAACTTGCTCAATTTGT
The DNA here is from genome assembly GCA_036961085.1 of Psychromonas sp. Classification (GTDB taxonomy): domain Bacteria; phylum Pseudomonadota; class Gammaproteobacteria; order Enterobacterales; family Psychromonadaceae; genus Psychromonas. The sequence goes on along the minus strand of JBALXF010000283.1, from coordinate 2,554 downwards.
GTTTCGAAGGTCGATTGCTGAGTTAGGGTTTGCTGTAGTTGCTGAGTTTGTTGATTTTGAGATGAGCTTTGAGAAGATAGTTGAGTATTCAACTTATCAATTGTTGATTGTTGTTGCGCCGTTAATACTTTGTTTTCCTTATATATATATGCAGAAAAACCAGCCCACAGAATAGTTAATACAATTGCTAATAGTGCTAGTGCAGTTGCCAACCCACCTGATTTTTTTGGTTTTTCTACCGTTTTCTCTTGCTTAGCAGCTCCTTCTGCCGCCAAAGATGAATTATCTAGCTTTGATTCATTTTTGGCTGTTGATTCATTGTCATTTTTATTATCTTTCATAACCGCTCTCGCTTCTAAACTCAAAATTTCAAACAGAATAAGCGTGTTTACTTAAAATAATCAACAACTTGTTGATCTGAAATACCGGGAAGAACTCTACAACTCGTCCATCCTAATAATTCTGCTCTATCTGTTATACGTTTGCTCGGAGCATAGATAGTCAGTTTTTTTAACCATCCCAGCTCAGATTTAGGAACAACTTCAAGTAATCTTTGTAATAATTCATTACTACTAATAATAACACCATTAATATTTTTCACTTGCCATTTTTCAACTTCATGTGAACCATCTAAATCAACAGTAATACGTTGATAAGGCTGATAATAATCAACACTGGCACCACGTTCAGTTAATTTTTCTTTTAATAACTCTCTGCCGCCCTTACCACGAAGAATAAGAATTTTTTTATCTTTTAAATCAGATAATTGCGACATAGCAAGCAAACCTTCACTAGCAAAACGTTGATCTGGTATAAAAACATCTTGTCCGCTAGCAACACTTAACTTAGTTTGTGTTCCTTTACCCACAGCATAATACGCTGAAATAGGCCAAAAACCACCTGCAAGTGCCTGATTTGTATAATCAACAGCATTTTGGCTAACAGCGATGACCAGATCATAATTATTTGAAAAGATACGCTTAGCATAGTCGAACTCAGCAGTTTTTCTCACTTGAAGTAAAGGTTGTGCAAACGCAACGACCCCATTTATATTTAATAAATCAGTTAATCGTTGCGCATGAGGGGCAAAACGTGTGACTAAAAGTCGTGGTTTTGGTTTGTGCATTAACTATTGTAGACTTCTGCAAGGATCTCTTTTGCTCCAGCATCAAGAAGTTGCTGTGCTAGATCAAGACCTAATTGCTGTGCATTATCTTTATGCCCAGTAATTTCTTTACGGATCATTTGTTTCCCATCAACACTACCGACCAAGCCTCTTAAGAACACCTGATCGCCATCTAATAAGGCAAAGCTACCGATAGGAACCTGACAACCGCCTTGTAAAGCGAGGTTCATTGCTCGTTCAGCGGTTACTCTAATTCGGGTTTGTGCATCTTCAAGGGGCTTTAATAGCGCAATGGTTTGCTGATCATCTAAACGACACTCAATACCTACTGCACCTTGGCCAACAGCCGGAAGACTAACTTCAGGTTCAATATAGCTAGCAATACGATCGAACATTTCTAAGCGAATTAAACCTGCTGCAGCTAAGATAATTGCATCATATTCATTGTCATCTAACTTACGCAGTCGTGTATTAACATTGCCACGTAAATCTTTAACAACAAGATCTGGTCGTAACTCTCGAATCTGGCACTGGCGGCGTAAACTTGATGTACCAACAATTGCACCTTGTGGTAATTGCTCTAAGTTTTGGTAACGATTAGAAACAAATGCGTCTCTTGGATCTTCTCGTTCACAGATAACTGTTAGACCTAAGCCTTCGGGGAAACCAACAGGCACATCTTTCATTGAATGCACTGCAATGTCGGCACGCCCTTCTAACATAGCGACTTCTAACTCTTTAACAAATAAACCTTTACCACCAACTTTGGATAATGGTGTATCAAGAATTATATCGCCCTTGGTTTTCATGGCTAAAAGTTCAACTTTTAGGTTCGGATGAAACTTTAAAAGTTCAGCTTTAACAAAATTAGCTTGCCACATTGCAAGTGGGCTGTGGCGTGTCGCAATTCGAATTAGTTGGGAAGTCATAAAATAAAAATCTCATCAGTATAATTATCTCCTGATGCTAGCAAATATTGGAAAATTTATCATCTTACTTAGGTATAAAATTCTACCTATATAGCATAAGTAATAATGGCTTAGGGAGCATGTTTTCATTTTTTAAATAGTAAGTTTTAGCAAAAATGATAGAAAAATGCTTAACGATTGCTAATTAACATATAAAAACATCAAAACACAACCAAAGACGCAATAATTATTGCGTTTTTTGATCTATCAAGTAAAAGTTTAATTATTAATCTAAAAGTAGTAGTTATAAATTAAAACTTAATTTACAATGCGAATAATGTTTTCTAGTTTATCGTCAATAATTATGAGAGGTATAAAATGAGATTAATTCCTTTACAGAATACACAACAAGTTGGAGCATGGGCAGCACGCCATATTGTTAATACGATCAAAAAGTTTAACCCAACTAAAGAACGCCCTTTTGTTCTAGGTCTGCCAACGGGCAGCACGCCTTTATCTA
>JBALXF010000282.1:294-4697 GCA_036961085.1 Psychromonas sp. | reverse complement strand
GTGAAGCTGAATGATAGACCAAGAAAGAAACTAAATTACAAAACGCCAGCCAATTTAATGGCTGAACATATGCAAGCTATAGCTGCTTAGTGGTTATGCACTTCAACGTTGAATCCGCCTAGTTATTAAATGACCTTTTTTCAGATAAATAAAAAGAAAAAATGTTACTTCGATCAGAGTTTTAGCGAATAATTTACGCCTCTAACTCTAGATCAATATCTGTACAGCCCTTTTCACACCTAAGCCCAGTTTTCCCCTCTGAAGAAACGCTTAATTTAAGTGGCTTTTTACAACTGCTACACAATACAGTATCGCCTTTCGCAATTTTCTTAATAGTATTACGTTGTTCATTAAATGAATTGGCTGAGGTTTTATTTATCAGTGAAAAATCTAGTTTAGTCATAGTAACCTTGGGGAGCTTTTCAGCTGAGATCAGAATGAAAGGAAAACTCCCTACATAGAGTAGGAAGTTTTAAATTTTATAAGTTAGCTAAACGTTTTGGAGCAATCAAACCATCATCGTTCATTTGCCCAACACCAATAAAGGTATGTTCTTCACCTACAGTAATACGCACAATTGTATTATCTGGTGCGCCAAATACTTGTACTGGCTGACCGTGCAATATATATTCGCCCATCTCAGGTGAAATATTAACTTCTGGATAGTTTTTTACTGCTGTATCCATGTCTAATAAAAGCGGATCTAATAACTCATAGGGGCTTATATCAGATTCTTTAGCTTGCTCTATTAAGGTATCAAGTTGCTCGATCGTAACCATTTTTTCATATGGATAATCAGCGACTTGAGTACGGCGCAACATGGAAACGTGTGCACCACAGCCCAGTAACTCACCTAAATCATCGGTAATTGTACGAATATAGGTACCTTTGCTAACATGGATATCTAAATCAATTTCATCGCCTTCGAAACGTAATTGATTGATCTCATAGACAGTAATAGGACGGGCAGGGCGATCGATAGTAATTCCTTCACGTGCATACTTATATAAAGGTTTACCCTCAAACTTCAATGCAGAATACATTGAAGGGATCTGCATAATATCACCACGGAATGTATCAAGTGCGATATCTAGCTGTTCCTGTGTTACTGAAACTGGTTTTTCGCAAACAACATCGCCTTGCGAGTCACTCGTATCAGTACGCACACCTAACTTAGCAGTTACGATATAGCGTTTGTCAGAGTCGAGCAAAAATTGAGAAAATTTAGTGGCTTCCCCTAAACAGATTGGTAGCATGCCAGTTGCAAGTGGATCTAACGCTCCCGTATGCCCTGCTTTATTAGCAAAGAAAATACGTTTAACACGTTGTAATGCATGGTTAGAACTAATATCTGTGGGCTTATCTAATAAAACAATACCGTTTATAGAACGCCCCTTTCCTCTTCTTGCCATTACTCTTCGTCCTCTTCCGTACGATCAGATTTTGCAAATTTATCTTGATCTTTTTTAACCGCACCGCTTACTAATTCTGAAATACGTAAACCTTCAGTTAGTGTTTCATCAAAACAAAAACGTACTTCAGGCACAATACGTAAGCGCATTGCTTTACCTAGTAGCTTACGGATATAACCAGCTGCAGAGTTCAAGCCTTCAAGAGACTCATCGTTGGTTTGATCACCAATAGTTAAAAAGGTAACGAATACTTTAGCATAAGCAAGATCACGAGTGATATCTACACCTGAAATCGTTACCATGCCAATACGTGGATCTTTTACTTCTTGTTGTAATATACGCGCTAATTCTTTTTGAACTTGCTGCGATACACGAGAAGTACGGCTATATTCTTTTGCCATTATTTACTCCTGGATCAAATAACTGATCATTATTCTTTATAAGCAACAATGGAGGCATAGAGCCTCCATTGTTAAAATCATGCTGACTTTAAATTAAAGAGTACGTTGTACTTCAATAATTTCAAATACTTCTATTTGATCGCCTACGCGTACATCGTTGTAGTTCTTAACACCGATACCACATTCAACACCGTTACGTACTTCTTCTGCGTCATCTTTAAAGCGACGTAGTGACTCAAGTACACCTTCGTAAACTACCACGTTGTCACGTAATACACGAATAGGGTTGTTACGCTTGATCTTACCTTCAGTAACCATACAACCAGCGATTAAACCAATTTTAGGTGATTTGAATACTTCACGTACGTCAGCAATACCAGTGATTTCTTGTTTGAACTCAGGTGATAATAAACCACCCATTGCAGAACGAACTTCGTCAATTAGATCGTAGATGATGCTGTAGTAATGTAAATCAACAGCTTCGTTATCGATCAATTTACGAGCACTTGCATCGGCACGAACATTAAAGCCGATTACGATTGCGCCAGATGCTGATGCTAAAGATGCATCAGTTTCTGTAATACCACCAACACCACGACCGATGATGTTAACTTTAACTTCATCTGTAGATAGTTTGTTTAATGAATCACAGATAGCTTCAAGTGAACCTTGAACATCCGCTTTAAGTACAACGTTAAGTTCAGAAACTTCACCGGCTTCCATGTTAGTAAACATGTTTTCAAGTTTAGCTTTTTGTTGACGAGCAAGTTTAATGTCACGGAATTTACCTTGACGGTATAATGCTACTTCACGTGCTTTTTTCTCATCACGTACAACTGTTGCTTCATCACCTGCTTGTGGTACACCAGAAAGACCTAGTACTTCTACTGGGATAGATGGACCAGCTGTTTCGATTGGATTACCATCTTCATCACGCATTGCTCGAACACGACCGTATTCAAGACCACAAAGAACGATATCACCTTGCTTCAATTCACCTTGTTGAACAAGGATAGAAGCAACCGGACCACGACCTTTATCAAGACGAGATTCAATTACAACACCAGATGCAGGACCTGTCGCAACAGCTTCTAAATCAAGCATTTCTGATTGTAAAAGAATGCTATCAAGTAATTCATTAACACCAGTACCAACTTTAGCTGAAACGTGTGCGAAGATGTTATCACCGCCCCACTCTTCAGAAATAATGTCGTGTTGAGAAAGCTCAGTTTTAACGCGATCTAAATCAGCGCCTTCTTTATCGATTTTATTTACTGCAACAATCAGAGGAACACCAGCAGCTTTTGCATGCTGAATAGCTTCAACTGTTTGTGGCATAACACCATCATCTGCCGCAACTACTAGTACAACGATATCCGTTGCTTTAGCACCACGAGAACGCATAGATGTAAACGCAGCATGTCCTGGAGTATCTAGGAACGAAATCATGCCTTTATCAGTGTCTACATGGTATGCACCGATATGCTGAGTAATACCACCGGCTTCACCGTCAGCAACTTTTGCACGACGAATGTAATCAAGTAAAGACGTTTTACCGTGATCTACGTGACCCATGATAGTTACAACAGGAGCACGTGAAGTTTTAACACCACCTTCTTGTGCTTCTGCTAGTACAGCTTCTTCTAATTCATTTTCTTTAGTAATAATTACCTTGTGACCCATTTCTTCAGCAACAATTGTTGCTGTTTCTTGGTCAATCACTTGGTTAATGGTTGCCATAGCACCCATTTTCATCATTACTTTGATAACTTCAGTGGCTTTAACGGCCATTTTATTAGCAAGTTCAGCAACAGTAATTGTTTCACCAATTTTCACATCGCGTTCAACTTTAGCAGCTGGTTTCTCAAATGCTTGTTGTAAAGCAGAAGGAGTTGCTGGGCGTTGTTTTTTACCACGACGTCCACGACGGCCTTTTGGCGCTTCTTGAACTGGTGCAGCTGCAGCTTTCTTCTTCTTCTTACGACGAGAAGGACCTTCAGCTTTTGAATCTGAAGCATCTTCGGCTGCTTGAGCTTCTTTAGAAGAAGTAACATGGTAGTCAACACCTTCTGCTGCTTTTTTACGAGCGGCTTCTTCTTCAGCCCAACGCGCTGAATTTTCTTCTGCTAATTTCTTAGCTTCATCGGCTTGGCGAGCGGCTTCTTGCTCTGCTTTTGCTAATGCTTCTTGCTCTGCTTTTTTCTGCAAATCTGACGCTTCTTTTTCTAATTGAATTTGTTCAGCTGTTTTAGGCACTTTAGATATCGCTTGTTTTTCTTTATTTGCTGCAGCAGCTTTCTTAGCTTTTTCGTCTGCTAGTTTTTTAGCGGCATTTTTTTCAGCTAATACTTTTTCAGCAGCAATTCTTTTCTCTTCAATTGCAGCTTGTGCTTGTGCTTCAACAGCTTGTTTTTCAGCTAATTCAGCAGCATTACTCGCTTCAATCTCAGTATCAGTACGTTTAACGTAAGTACGTTTTTTACGTACTTCAACATTTACCGCGTTTGCCTGACCTTTTACGTTCAACGTTGATTTTGTTTTACGTTGTAAAGTCATTTTCTTTTTGATTTCGCCACCATGTTGCTTTTGT
>JBALXF010000282.1:0-284 GCA_036961085.1 Psychromonas sp. | reverse complement strand
AAAAAGTAATCAAGGTTTCTTTTTCTTTCAAGCTAACTGAATCAGCCGCATTTTTTTTCATGCCTGCATCAGAAAATTGTTTAACTAAAACATCTTCTGATTGATTTAAATCTTTAGCAAGGTCTTTTAATAGAATATCTGTCATTATTTATCTCTCCTGTTGATACTTATTCAGCATCATCACTAAACCAACAAATATTACGTGCAGCCATAATCAGCTCACCAGCTTTTTGTTCATTTAATTCTTCAATTTCAATCAAGTCATCGACTGCTTGTTCTGCAAG
>JBALXF010000281.1:0-4703 GCA_036961085.1 Psychromonas sp. | reverse complement strand
GTAGTTAATTTAAAACTGGCTGAACAGACATGTTTTGCTTACCAATGATTGCGTTTATAAAACACTGTTATTAATACGCTAATCACAAAACACTCATATTGTAAGCGCTTTATATTGGAGTAAAAAAGTAACGATAAAAAATCGTTACTTTTTTTGGTTAATCGCTTATAACTTACTAATCAGGCGAGTTGAAAGTAATATTGTCAAAGTAAGTTACAGTTTCACCCGTTCTTGCCGCAAAATCAGGGAAGACTACCACGGTAGAGTATGCTTCTCCATCAGGATGATTTCCAAAAACAGAAACATCAAAGGTCAGTTCTTCCCACTCATTTATCTTAGTATTAGCAACTTTAAGCTCTGGTTTTGCCCAACCTGTAGCTGTGGCAAGTTTAATACCCACATCACTGATGGTTTCCTTGTAGACCATTATTTTGATCGTGCTGTTAGCATCTAAGGTAAACGGGGTGTAATTAAATGTTTGTGTACCAGCCCATGGTGCACCATCTACGCGCGCTGTAAATTCAGCAACTGAAGCTGAACTATTTATGCCAGTATTATCTGGGTTAGCAACAAACTCGAGTGTTGGGTTATCAACATTTTCAAATGTTTCCCAAGTTAGCTGTGTATCACCTTCAAAATCAATTACAGAATGTACATCTGGGTCAACTGGGTCAACCGGCTCTTCAGCATCTACAAAAGTAACGTCATCCCAATAGAACACTTGCTCGGCTGATGTATCACCCAAGAAATCGAAGAAGATTGATTTCTTAGTAAATTCCAATTCAGGGTTAATTACTGTACCCAGGTTAAAGTCAAAAGTAAGCTTTTCCCAACCCTCTGCCACACTTGTATGTGTTTCAACTTCAACATAATCAGGGCCACCATCGGGGTTAGTAGAGGTTTCAACTTTTAATAATACTGGTATACCAGACTCAGGAGAATATACCCAAACAGTAACAATGCTACGATCAGCAGTAATAGGTAAAATGGTCGTATCACCCATTGTCGTACCCGCCCAGTTCATAGCATCAACAGGTTTTGTCGTTTTTACGACCTGCGGAGAAACTGAACGAGTAAGAGATGCCGGATTTGTAGCTAACACCGTAACTGCACCACCAAAATCTGCCATTGCTGCGCTTAAATCTAATTTAATACCCGTGTCGGTATCTGGATCGTCTGGCTCTTCTGCATTTTCTGCAAAAAATACGTCATCTAAACGGTATACCGCACCCGCTGCATTACCCCAAGCAGGGAAGACCATTACTTTATCAATGGCTTCTAAATCAAGATCTAGACTTTCGAAGTCTGCTAATGGAAAACTAAAATCTTTCCAAACACCAGCAGCCGGCATACCAGTAATTATAATTTCAGCCCCTTCTCCACTTGCATCAGGACCATCACCACCGTTACTTTCGACTTTAACCACCCAATCCGTGCCTGCATTCTCTGGAAAGGCAACGACTTTTAATCCAAACTCTAAAGTACCTGTAGTCGCCATCTCACTTAAATCAAGAGCTTTAGACGTTTGAAAACCCAAAGCATTCTCTTCTATATCAGAAACAAATTCCATCACCATGCCACGGCCAGCGGTGGTATCGAGTAAAGACGTTGGCGTGAGACCGCCACAGCAATCAAATGTAGACCAGTCAGCTCCTAAAACATCACCAAATATGACACCTGCTTTCTCTGCAGGTAAGATATCTGTACCAGGAGGAGGCGTAGTACCTGTAGGCGGGGTAATTGGGCTTTCCGCGCTAGGTGGGTTATGGCTTAACAAGTCATCCCCATCACAACCTGTTAGGGCCAATGCGATTGCGCTGACAAGTACTATATTTGCTAATTTGAAACCTTTCACTGCTTTCATGTCCATATGTCCTTAATAATTATCGTTTATTTATGAAACTAACTATCAATTGCTAACGTGCCACTTGAAAAGAAACCGCTTACTCTTTGTTTGAAATAAAAAGACAAAGGATAAATGGTTAATAATTCTTTAATAAAAAAGCGATTCCGATGGATAATTGATCACTTTATTGGTGTTACAGAGTATATTCATGCCGCCAAAAATTAAAAGTGAGCAATATCACTTAAGTAAGCGCTTTCTTATGCACAGGTCACAAAACAATCAGCAATTACTTATTGATGATATTAAATGCTAATGGAATGTTACTAGCGTGTCGCTAGAGTTTTGTATTCATAGGCTAAATTGAACTGTCATCTGCAGCAATTTAATGAGCGACTATTTAACTTCTGGCCATCTATAAAATTTTCTAGAATATGAGTAAATTACCTATGTACTTAAAACAGTCAAACCACCAATCATCTTTATAAACAATACAGATAAACAAAAAACATATATTTAACAACATGTTAAAAATGTTTCTTGTGTGATTAAATAATTAATTATAACGAGTATATTCATAACTAAAACAGACGCCTATTGCACAGCATTCAGTAAATAATGAAATATGCAGTACATAACATAAATTATGTACCCATTTAAAACGCGTGTGAAGTTGCTCGCATTTACACAGCATAAATGGTCCTTTATTAGATGTAACATTTTAACAACTAAATATTAATGCTATAAAGAAAGCGCTTACAAAGAATTCATACTAAAAGGGACTAAAAGATGAAGGACACTAAAATTTCTATCGCTAATTTATCTGCAGTGGCATTAGCTATCACACTTGCGGGTTGTAGCGCGTCACCGACTAATGAAACAGGTGATACCACCTTAGTACAAACTAAAAAAGCGATTGTGCTAAGCGAACAAGCAATCGAACCAAGTGATAAGTGGCAACTTATTTGGAGTGATGAGTTCGAAGGCGACAGCATTGATAAACGTAAATGGGGCTTTGAAGAGAACTGTTGGGGTGGTGGTAACAATGAACAACAATGTTACACCAAACGTAAAACCAATGCTTTTGTCGAAGATGGCAAGCTGAATATTGTAGCCAAAAAAGGTAGCTTCACCGGCCCAGACAATGCAGAAGGTCGTACTCAAACCAAGACTACCCTCCCTTATACATCTGCCCGCCTACGTACTCTAAATAAAAAAGATTGGAAATATGGCCGCTTTGAAGTGCGTGCTAAACTGCCCTTTGGCCAGGGCACATGGCCTGCAATCTGGATGCTACCAACCGACTTTGTATACACTGGCTGGGCAGCTTCTGGTGAAATAGATATTATGGAAGCCGTTAACCTAAAAGTTAAATCTGATGCACCGGATGCTGTTGAAGGAGATGTTGAATCACGCGTTTATGGTACTTTGCACTATGGTCAAGCGTGGCCTGATAATGTCCACACAGGTCAAGGAGCTGCATTACCGAATGGTATTAACCCTGCCGATGATTTTCATACCTATGCCATTGAATGGGAAGAAGGCGAAATTCGCTGGTACGTAGACAACATTCATTTTGCTACGCAACGTGAAAATGGATGGTATAGCCAATATAAAAAAGATGGTACGTTAATTAATGCAGAAGGCAGTGCACCCTTTGATCAGAAATTCCATCTATTGCTAAACCTTGCAGTGGGTGGTTCATGGTCTTCCAACGCCAATGATAAAGGTATTGACGCTTCAGTTTTTCCACAAACATTAGCCGTTGACTATGTTCGTGTCTACCGCTGCAGCGCGGATCGTTGGAAAGGTAAAGGCTGTGCTTCTATTTCTGAAAATGCAGAAATTGTCAAAGGACATGCAGTACCTGCCATTCTAAGTCAGGATGACAGTTATGCTGAAGGTCCAGTTTTAGATATTTTCACTGATTCATTGAATACGAGTTTAGCTTATAACAGCTACGATCCCGTTGGTGTTGTTAAGTATGAAGAAGTCGATGAAGCCGGGCGTGGTAAGGTGCTGCAAGTTTCTAAACAGAACGGTGCTGGCAATATCTATTTTAGATCGCCAAAAACTGATTTAACCCATTGGCTTGATGGTGGGCAGTTAGTGTTTGATATAAAAGTTGAAAGCCAAGCAGATGGAGCAGAATTGTTAGTTAAACTTGATAGTGGCTGGCCTAAAAGCAGTGATTACACGGTTCCAAAAACTACCGTCGGTGCTTGGGAAGAAGTGAGAATTGACATTGCAGACATCCTAGATGGCGGTAATCGCTTTGAGAGTGGTAAAGCTAAAATCTCAGAAATTAATAACTTATTAGTTTTTGAACCTTTGGCTGCAATGAGCTTCAAAATGGATAACATTCGTTTCGAGTATGCTGATAAATAGTTAATTTTGCTTTGTGACATTTAAACTATATACCCTAATTCCGGCTGCTTTTGCAGTCGGAATATTCGCAACAACAGCCTACACACAATGAACCATCGTTCAACTCCCTTGCCCAGATGAAAGAATACTCATTGCACTAAATAAACTAAGTTCTCTTTTTCTATTTGACCCGATTATTGTTAGTATTTGCCATGCTGGTTTTTAAATTCATAGAATATTAGTCAGCTCAGCATTTCCTTTTTTCAGCAAACATTACAAAGCGGGCTAAACCCCGCGCCCCTAAGCTAAAAGTCCTAATGAACTCTGTAAACCTGTTTAACTCATAACACTCAATAACCCCTATATCGCAGGGATCTCGTTGAGTATTAGCCAATAATTACAGGGCGCGGAGTTTAGCCCCGCGATCCTAAACTACAAGTCCTAACAAACCCTGTAAACCTGTTTAGTCCATAGCACCCAATAACCCCCTAAC
>JBALXF010000280.1:0-4746 GCA_036961085.1 Psychromonas sp. | reverse complement strand
GGGTGGTAGTGTTTTTAAGGTTTTTGCAAAAGATCACCTGAGTCATCTACATAAGCATGTTAAGTTTTTTCATTGATTATTATTTTTCTATCAACAAGCTCAATCAGTTAATTAGTTAATCAGATTGAGCTTGTTCTATATTATCGTGTAGTTGAGTTATCAGTAGACTGATTGTTAATTTTTTTTGGGTATATAATGTAAGTTCACTTTAATAAAAAATGGATCATATGGATTATTTCTTCATTGATATGGGTTGGAAAGATAGTGAGATATATCTATTACTGTCAGCTTCTCTTTATTTCATCTTATTATTAGTGACTTCGTTACGTGTTGTTATTAAACGCAAACCAATCGGTGTATCCCTCGCCTGGCTTTTCCTGATTTACTCTCTGCCTTTGTTTGGTGTCATAAGTTATTTTATCTTTGGTGAATTGCACCTAGGGAAAAAGCGCCAACAACGCCGTGAAAGCATGAGTTTAGAATTTCAATCATGGATTCAAAATGAAATCACAGAACACCGTTTAGCTGATGAAGACGTTTCACATTCAGTAAGCTCGATGCAACGATTTGTCGAATCTTACACTGGTATGCCTATGTTAGGGGGCAATCAATTTACCTTATTATCAACTCCTGACGTTATTGTATCGGAGATTAGTGAACGCATTGACCAAGCCAAATACAGTTGTTATTTGATGTTTTATATCTGTAATGAAGGTGGTCTAGTCGATGATGTTCTCGATGCCTTAATACGTGCATCACAACGAGGTGTTACCTGTAAGTTATTGTTAGACTCAGTTGGAAGCCGTGATTTTTTTAAGTCTGAGCAGCCGAGGCGTTTACGAAATGCTGGTATTGAAGTCGTTGAAGCTCTGCCCGTAGGCGCATTTAGATTGTTATTCCAACGTCAAGATTTAAGGCAACACCGTAAATTAGTGTGCATCGATCAGAAAGTGGCTTATACAGGCAGTATGAATTTAGTGGATCCGGCATTCTTTAATAAAGAAAAAGGCGTAGGGGAATGGGTCGATTTAATGGTCCGTTGTGAGGGCCCTATTGTGCAAGTGATGCAAGGGTTATTTATCTGGGATTGGCATTTAGAAACCAACGTAAGATTAACCTTGAAAAAGAACTCCGAGAGAAGTTTTACGGTGAAAGGCGATCAAAATGCGCAACTTATTCCATCGGGTCCTGAGTTTGGTAAGGCCAGCATACATCAAGTTTTATTAACGGCTATTTACGAAGCTAAATTCAGTTTAGTGCTGACGAGTCCATATTTTGTTCCTGATGAAAGCCTACACGATGCATTAAAAGTTGCCGCTTTACGTGGTGTTGATGTGAAAGTTATCCTACCGGCAATCAACGACTCTTTTATGGTGCGTTACGCTTCTCGTGCATTTTTTGATGAACTGCTGACTGCTGGCGTTAAGATATATAAATTTAATGGTGGCTTATTGCATAGCAAAAGCATCGTTATTGATGAAAATATCGCATTATTAGGTACGGTTAATTTAGATAGACGTAGTTTTTGGCTTAACTTCGAAATGACCATGTTAATCGATAACCATGGCTTTGCCGGAGAGTTATTAACCTTACAATTACACTATTTGCTTGAGTCTGAACAGCTGACCTTAGAAGAGTGGCAAAAACGTAGTTATTTTAATAAGGTTTTGGAAAGCTTTATGTATATGTTTAGTCCACTTCTATAGCAGTAAAGTGATCGCAATAATTATCATTGTTAAGCCAATAATTATCTCAAGTACTTTCCATGCAATCGGCTTTAAGAAAATAGGTGTTAATGCTCGAGCGCCATATCCTAGGCTAAAAAAGAAAATAAATGATGCCGAGATAGCACCTAAAGCGAAAGTGTATTTCTGCTCTTCGTATTGGCTCGAAATAGTCCCCATTAAAACAACCGTATCAAGATAAACGTGGGGATTTAGCCAAGTAAAGGCGAGGCAAGTTAGTACCGCTATTGGCAGTGATAAATTTACTTTACCTTTGGCTTTTAGGCTGTGTTTTTCCTTCCATGCAGAGTGTAGATTATGGATACCATACAGTGTTAAAAACAGAGCGCCGCCATAACGTGCAACTTCTTCTAAACGGTCAAAGCTATTAATCAATTCAGCAAAACCCAGTACGCCAACTAAAATAAGCAATGCATCTGATATTGCACAAATAGCACAAACTGCAAAAACATGTTGTCTTTGCAGTCCCTGTTTTAGTACAAACGCATTTTGTGGGCCAATAGCAATGATCAGAGAAAAGCTTAAGAACAAACCTGAAAAATAAACATCCATTGTGTTACTTCCATATAACCGTTTAAAATTTAATTTTAACTAGCATATATGATTACGTGATTATTACTATCAAGCCATTAAGAATTAAAGCAAAAATCACATCTAAATCGTATTCTTGATTACAGATTTAACACTGATTACTTCGAATTAAATCTATAATCTCTTGGTACTCAGAGCCTTCTTTAAAGGTTTGATAAGGTTCAACGGTTTCGCCACTTAGGTCTTTTATTAACTGAGTCGCTAGGTGAGTCCAACTTCTATTGCCAAATATCTTCGATAGAGTGCGCATCACGGCCGATCAAGCAAGCAATGACATGTTCTTCTAACAGCAAGTCACGTCCATTTTCGGTCGCATCACCAAGCCCATAAACACCATCTTCGGTCATCACTTTTATGGTGACAAAGTTTCTTCTAGTGTTTGATACAAATACTTTAATATCTTTGATTTTCACCTTTCACTCCAACCATATCTGATTATATTTCTAAATTTATGATTATTTTTTCAATTCTCGGTTTACTAAAACTATTTAAAAAAAGCGGTTTACACAGCTGCGGCAGTCGATCTGCTTAGAATGTCAATAATCGAAATTGATCTTGTTAAAAAACAATGAGAATTATGTGAACAAGATTAGAATTGTTGATGTAGAGGAACGAAATAGGCGTGTTTTTTTCAAAAAATGCTGTCTTTCAGTATTAGAATCGCTGTTTTTAGTGATAGGTCGAAATAAACAAAGGGCTGGAATAACAAGGCTGTAGAGGCTTAAACCATGTAGACTGTAGATAGTTGCGAATTTTAAAAATGTCTAAAGCAAAAAAAAGCCTGTTATTAAACAGGCTTTCTATTATTTACTTAAGCGTTAAGATTGAAAAATTATTTAGCTTTTTTAGCTTCTTTTTTCTCTTCTTTAACTTCTGGCGCATCCATTACGTCAGCATAAGCAGTACCGTAGTAAGAAGCGATTAATACTTCTTTAAGCTCAGCGATTAATGGGTAACGTGGATTAGCACCAGTACATTGGTCATCAAATGCATCTTCAGCAAGAGAATCGACTTTAGCCATAAACGCAGCTTCATCAACACCCGCAGCTTGAATTGACAGTGGAATATCCAATGCAATTTTAAGCTCTTCTAACCAGTTAAGTAGTGCATTAACTTTAGTTTCAGTATTACCTTCACGGTAACCTAAATGCTCTGCAATTTCAGCATAACGAGCACGTGCTTTAGGGCGATCGTACTGTGAGAATGCCGCTTGCTTAGTTGGGTTGTTAGTTGCATTAAAACGAACAGTGTTAGCAATTAATAACGCATTAGCAAGACCATGTGGAATGTGGAATTCGGCACCTAATTTATGCGCCATTGAGTGACACACACCTAGGAAAGACTGCGCAAATGACATACCAGCAATCGTTGCTGCATTATGTACTTTCTCACGTGCAATTGGATCTTTCTTACCGTTAGCGTAAGAGCTTGGTAAGTACTCTTTAAGCATTTTAAGCGATTGTAGTGCATGACCGTCTGAGTATTCGTTCGCAAGAACAGAAACATAAGCTTCCATTGCGTGAGTTACAGCATCGTAACCACCGAATGCACATAAAGACTTAGGCATATCCATTACAAGGTTAGCATCAACAACTGCCATGTTTGGTGTTAGTTCGTAATCTGCTAATGGGTATTTTTGACCTGTTTTTTCATCTGTTACAACAGCGAATGGTGTAACTTCAGAACCAGTACCAGAAGTCGTTGTGATACATACTAATTCAGCTTTTGTACCCATTTTAGGGAACTTGTAAATACGTTTACGGATATCCATAAAGCGCATTGATAGATCTTCGAAATCAGTTTCTGGGTGCTCGTACATAACCCACATGATTTTCGCTGCGTCCATTGGTGAACCACCACCGACTGCTAAGATAACATCAGGTTGGTAGCTTGCACATGCTTCAGCGCCGGCTTTAACTACTGCTAATGTAGGATCTGCTTCAACTTCATGGAAAATTTCAACTTCCATGCCTTTTTCTTTCAGGATAGAACGCAGGTCATCAATGTAACCGTTGTTGAATAAGAAACGGTCAGTCACGATTAGTGCACGTTTTTTACCTTCAAGGTCAGTCATTGCGATTGGTAAACAGCCGCGACGGAAGTAGATAGATTTTGGTAGTTTATGCCACAACATATTTTCTGCTCGCTTAGCTACAATTTTTTTGTTGATAAGGTGTTTAGGACCAACGTTTTCAGAGATAGCATTACCACCCCATGAACCACAACCTAGTGTTAAAGAAGGTGCAAGTTCGAAGTTGTAAAGGTCACCGATACCACCTTGAGATGCAGGCGTATTTACTAGAATACGTGCTGTTTTCATCTTGTCACCGAAGTACGCGATACGTTCTTCGTTGTTGTCTTGGTCAGTGTAAAGTACTGAAGTATGACCAACACCACCTATGTCTAATAC
>JBALXF010000027.1:0-13526 GCA_036961085.1 Psychromonas sp. | reverse complement strand
GTATTGCCTCAGCAAGCAGATTATTTAATTTGGAATAGCACTACTCATTATTCTAACGTTGCTGATAATGAACATTTATACCTGCTTTATGGGGACAATGAGAGCTTGCATAAAGCTAGCTTTGATCAAGATTATTTCAATATTAATCAAGTTTTTGATGATAATTTACGAGACTATTGGGTGCTTGGGAATGGCGATATCGTCAGTAAATCTGATTTAGATAACAAGATAACTTGGGTGTCGGCCTTAACTGATGATATAACTTATTATGATAACTCGGCCAATTACCAACCTTTCGTACATGATGGAAAATTGTATGCGGTTGAAGGGCGCAATATGTTCCTGTTTATTAAAACGGGATTAGTGATTAATACCATATTAACCACTTGGGAGACCAATGGTTATCAAACCATGCAAAATTCAGTCAAACGCAATGGATATGAGATGCATCCTGATTGCAGCACCTACTATTTTGATCAAAGTGATACTTTAAACCCAGTTATTGTTCCGATAGCAGGAGCAATGCAGAATTCGGGCTTTGTTTCTAGCGCAGGACAAAATGCATTATTTTGTGTTTATGCGGCTGGACTTAATGATAGTGAGTTACCTCAATTTATTTATTTTGATACGACTGATTTATCATCTGACTCCATAACTGCTTCTGCTGGCAGTGTTGTCGATGCGATGCAGCGTTTAGTGGTTATAAGTGATAATCAGCTTATGTATTATTCTGTAAAAAAAGAAACATCTTTCAACGAGTATTATATAAACCTAGTAGACGGGACTGAACAAGTTAAACAAAACACAACCGGTACAGTGAGTATTATTAAAATGCAGTTCTCTATAGATGATTAGAAACTCAAACAGTACTGCAAGCAATATGTTAGCCATGCTAAGGCGTAATAAGTGCTCTCTTTTTTGATCGCTGTAACTAAATATAGGAAGCGGCAAGTGATATGTTAATTATGCTAAAGAGTAATAGGTGCACTCTGTTTCGATATTCATAATTAAAAAGCATATGAAACAGCAAGCATTGGCCCACTAAAGCTTAATTCTAAATTGGCATTTAATAATGAATCCCCATAGTCAGCAGAAATGCTGTAGTAGTTATAGTTGGCATGAACGCTAAAGTCTTTAGTTACTTTATAGTCTAGGCCAATGCTAGCATCACTTAAAAAGCCATCTAATGTATAAGTCGATACCATGAATGCTTGTAAATGTGAGCTGATAGTTAAATTTGGGGTTATATTATAACGCGCTTTTATCCCCACATTGGGTAATGGTGCCAATTTACTTTCCCCAGGAGAGGTAAGAGATTTGCTGTGTTCTTGTCCATCAATTGTCATCGTAGCGTCAATATTACCAGACGTTTTTATGTTCATAATATGTAAACCGATTAGTCCATCAAATCGCCACTTATCATTCTCAAAAAGATTATGTGCGTACCCTATACGAGCAATATCAAGGTTAAGAGATATATCAGTATCAACCATAGCTTGTAAATTATGGCCTAATACATCAACATTTTTACTGATATAAGTCTGTGAGGCTTTACGGTGCAAAGAGCGCCAATCAATAAAAAAAGCATGATTATTATCCAGTTTATAAGTGACCTCTAGATAAGGAGAAATCACTTTTTCGGGTAGAGTAAGATGCTTCTCCGCATCTAATTTCATTTTAGCACCTAGGATCGGCATACCAAATTCAGCTGAACTATCAGTTTGCCCCGATAAACCACCTGCTTGGAAGATAAATTCACCTGATTTTACCGGTAATGACAGTACCAATAAGGTTGTTATGAGTACTTTAGTTAACCACATCGTTAAATCCTTTTCTACTTATGGGATAAGATGTGGCATGTTAGTCGTAATTTAAAATAGTAGTTAGCCATCTATTATATATAAATCGAATACATTGAGTTTATGTAATGACCATTCAAAAACAATGAAATTGTAAGTCAGACTTTCATGTTTCAAGTACAAGGTTTTAGCCTCTAACCCTTTTAGTTATTTCTGAATTTCAGGCCAACATTTTTTATAACACCCATCTTCTAATTTTTCGGACGCGTACGGATTAAGGTGCTAAGTTACTAGAGATGCATTCGAATTTATTCAAGTTGGTAACTTAATCGACGTACACTTTCTCAATGCTAAGACCTGCAGAAGATTATCTTTGCAGTAAAAGCCTCACAGACAGTTTCACCCTGATTTAGAATAAAAAACAGGAAATTTATATCAGCTTATTAAGCACTTTTTTATTTTATTTCAGTTCGACACTAACAGAAGTTATTATGTGCTCTCTGATCTAACTGCGTCACATCAAAGCTAATACATTGAAATGAAAATGCTAAACGGCAATAGTTGAGTTGCATTAAGAGATAACTTATCTATTCGATTTTTAGATGGTATCCAACTGTATCTGTATTAAAAAAGAATCGATAATAGCCCCACTTAGAAACAAACCAAATTAAATAACTGGGGTAACTTATGAAAAAATTAACTAAATGCGCAATTCTATTAGCAATCTCATCAACAGCTTTCGCGGCTTCAGCGACGGAACAAACTGAAGAAGTGAACTACGGTGACCCAACAGCAAGTTTCAGCACAGTCGGTACCAGTGTTAGTGAAAACACCACACAATTAAACGGTATGATGGGTTTGGGTAGCAACATTTTTTCACTTGATCTTGGTGTTGCAAATAAAGATAACGGTGGTAATGAAAAAGGCGATCTTAGTTACCGTGGCCGTTATTTCCATGTAACAGATGGCTTAGGTTACTCTGTTGATGTTTTAGGAGACAAAAATAGTACTACTGCGTTAGCAGGTGCTATCTACAAATTCCAAGTAACTGATAATATCTCAGTGTTCCCAATGCTTTCAGCGGGTTATACTAAAACTGATACACCAAAAGGTGAAAACAAAAATGAGTCAGGTTTAGGGCAAGTGGGTATCTATGCTATGTACGGTTTTGATGCAGGTCACTGGGTTTATGTTAATCCAAAATCAACTTACCACATAGAAAGTAAAGAGTTTATCAACCAAGTAGAAGCTGGTGGCGGTATCATGGTATTAGACAACGTATCTGTCGGTGCGAAACTTGAATACACTGCCAAAAGTGATTACATCCCTGAAGATACAGTAGGTTGGATCCAAGCAAATGTGTACTTCTAAGACATCTGTTTAAATTACATATTGAGGCTGGTCAAATTTGACTGGCCTTTTTTATGCGTATTGATAACTGGTTTTCACTAGTTTAATTATTTGAACAAAGAGTATGCAGAGAATTACAAGGTAAAGAAGGGGGGGGATATTATTAAAAACTTGTTTTAAAAAGACTTTATCATATGCCTGAAAAATAGGTTAAAGGATAAAGTCTTATTTTAATCATTGTATTAAAAACGATTGTTAATTAAGAAATTAATTTCTTTGCCGCTGCAACCACAATTGAAATTGCACTCACTTCAGTTTGTTTCATAGTTGATTCATCAGGAATTTCTTGTTGAGTTCGATTAACAATAACCCCAGCAACACAAGCAGCACGCCATCCCTGTGAAGCACACATAGTAAATAACGTAGATGATTCCATTTCGTAGTTAAGCACACCAAGATCTTGCCACTCTTGCATTGAACCTTTAAATTCACGAGTTACTCGCCCTGACACTGTATCGTAACGCTCTTGGCCTGGATAAAAAGTATCAGAAGACGCGGTAATGCCAACGTGTGGTTGTAGTCCCGCTTCTTGACATGCAGCAACCATAGCGGTAGTACATTCAAAGTTAGCAACAGCAGGAAATGAAAGTGGTGCAAAGTGTAAACTCGCTCCATCAAGACGCACAGAAGCTTGGGTAACAATCACATCGCCTGGGTTAACATTGGGTTGAATCGCGCCCGTTGTGCCGACACGTAAAAAAGTACGCACACCTAATTGTGCTAACTCTTCTACAGCAATTGAAGTCGATGGACCACCAATACCCGTAGAACAAACAACCACAGCTTTACCATCTATGTAAGCAAGGTAGCTAGTATATTCACGGTGGCTTGCTAAAAACGTTGCATTTTCCATCAATTCTGCAATTTTTTTAACGCGTTCTGGATCGCCTGGAACAATCGCTAGTGTTGCCCCATCTAACATCTTTTTGGTTAAACCTAAATGAAATACATCTGACATAGTGAAATCCTTTTATTGATTATTGACCGCGTTTATAGCTCATCACCTAAAAATGCAAAAGGTAATAGCTGTGCAATGGTGTTCTGTGTTATTTCTGTTTCTGAAGCATAGCTATAAACCATTGCATCATTTGCTGATTGCTCGGCAATCACTTGACGACATCCACCACATGGGTGTGCTTGAACAAGTGTATTTGCTGCGTTACGCGCTAGAATATGAACTTCTTGTATATCACCTTTTTTAATACCTTCGGTAACTGCAGTATGGATAGCGTTGCGCTCGGCACATATGGTTGTTGGATATGCTGCAGATTCGACATTAACACCTTTGAAGATCTTATTGTCTTTAGTGACAACAATGGCAACAACATTAAAACCTGAATAAGGTGAAGAAGCGTTATCAAGTAGTATGTAAAGTTCAGAAAAATAGTTTTTAGTCATTTTATTAGTCATTTTATTAGTCTCTTTATATAAATATAAGCATGGCTTCAATTTGAAGGACAAAGTTGTTTATATTTTGATGCAAAATTAATCGCTAAATCTTGCTAAGCAGTTTATTGAGCAACCTATTCCGAAAATGTGATCTACACCAGATAAACTTTATTAACATCAGCCAACCTAGTGGTCATTTACAATATGTGTTGCTAGTTGATGTTGATATATATTAGAAGTACATTTTAGCTGTAGTCGTTTTCTACATCATTAAAATATTTAAAGTCACTCGTTAATGCGGCTGGTAAAAAATATAACGCAAAAACCCAGAAACAAGGATCAATGTTGTCGAGTTATCTAAAGATGAAGTTGAGTAGAAAGGTCATACTATATTAGCTTCAGGCGTTAGCTATTCACTGCCAGATATCGTATTGATTGAAGACTACAGTACGCAAAAATATCTACAATCTTACCGTGGCTCGTTGGCACCACTAACGTCAAAAATTGATTACTCAAATTTTGCATCCTATAAAGTTATCTTGATGACATTTGATAAAGAAGTCTATGGAATCCCTTTTGATTCGGGGGTTACGGGCATGTACTACCGTACAGACATTCTTGCGGAGGCTGGATTTTCAAAGAAAGCTATGGAAAATATCACCTGGGTTCGTTTTATCGAAATTGGTTTACAAGTAAAAGAAAAACCGGCATCTATTTTCTGGGTAAGACACTTCTGATTATGGTTTAGTACGTATCATGATGCAATTGGCTAGTGTTTGGTATTTTAATGAAGATGGCTAGTTTAATATTAAAGAGAATGACGCATTAAAAGAAACTATTCGTATATTTTCAGACCTACATGTTAAAGATGTGCACGCCCAACAGTGGGGGGGGGCCTGTTAATAGCGGCCAAGTCGAATCTATTACGAGTGGTGTTTGGATCTCCGTAACAGTTCATTCAGGTACCGACCACTCAGGCAAATGGTCGATTGCCCCAACACCACGTTTATATATAGAAGGATCTGTTAATAGTTCAAACATTGGCGGTTCAAGTTGGTATGTACTTAATCGTTCAAAAAAGAAAGATGTTGTGATTGATTTCTTAAACAAGATCTATGCTTCTGGCGTGGAGTTCTACGAAACTATTTTAACAAATCAAGGTGCCGTAGGTTCATACTTGCCTGCTGGTGGCTCAGTTGCTTATCAGCAAGAAGACTCGTATTTTGTAGGGCAAAAAATATACGCTGATTTTGCTAACTGGATTGGCGATATTCCGAAAGTAAATTACGGCATATATACCTATGAAGTTGATGACGATATCGCTACGCAAATACCTTCGATTGTGCAAGGAATGTCTATTGAAAAAGCATTGTAAAATGTTGAAACACAATTCAAATATCAAATTCAGTAAAACAATAATTGACTAAAATATAGCTGCAATTGCGCAGTTATATTTTTGCAATTTCAATCATGATGTAATAAAAGCTAAGATAACCCTTGTTCTTTTTCATTATTCACTATTTAACGCCTCTATATGCCTCTCTCTTGCTTTTATTCATGATCTATAACTCATTTTAATGCCTTATACTCATTTGTGAGTAATAGGGTGCCTTATTTTATTGCAACGTGATGTACGTAGCAGAACCTTTGTGTACTAACTTACTTATAGATTAGAATTCGTTACAATCGCCATGTAAACGTTACCATTTTGAAATTATAACTAAAGGAAATAGCTATGAATAAGAAATTTTTGAAGACTGTAATTGCAGGTGCAGTGAGCTTTTCATGTTTGAGTGCAGCAGTTCAAGCCGAAGAAATTACAGTATGGGCGTGGGATCCTAACTTTAACGTTGCCATTATGAATGAAGCGGGTGAACAATATACCGCTAAAAACCCAGGCACAACAATAAAAGTTGTCGACTTCTCTAAGGATGAAGTTGAGCAAAAACTTCATACTATGTTAGCTTCGGGGGTTACTTCTTCACTACCAGACGTCGTATTGATTGAAGATTACAATGCACAAAAATACCTGCAATCTTACCCTGGTTCATTTGAGCCATTAACATCAAAAATTGATTATACAAATTTTGCGCCCTATAAAATTGGCCTAATGACAGTTAACAAAGAAGTGTATGGTGTTCCTTTTGATTCTGGTGTGACGGGTATGTACTACCGTACTGACATTCTTGCGAAAGCCGGATTTTCAGAGAAAGATATGGAAAATATCACTTGGGATCGTTTTATCGAGATTGGTCTACAAGTCAAAGAAAAAACCGGTATTCCTTTACTAGGTAATGATCCGTCTGATCTTGGTTTATTGCGTGTCATGATGCAGTCTGCCGGTGTGTGGTACTTTAATGAAGATGGCTCATTGAATATTAAAGATAATGATGCGTTAAAAGAAGCGGTTCGTATCTTTAAAGATTTACATGTTTTAAATGTAGCACGCCCAACGGTTGGTTGGTCTGAGTGGGTTGGGACGGTTACTAGTGGTCAAGTAGCTTCTATTACATCTGGTGTTTGGATCACTGCATCGGTTAAGGCCGGCGCCGATCAATCAGGTAAATGGGCGGTTGCGCCAACGCCACGCTTAAACGTAGAAGGTGCAGTTAATAGCTCAAACCTTGGTGGTTCAAGCTGGTACGTGCTAAACAGCTCAAAAGAAAAAGATCTTGCGATTGATTTCTTAAATACGACCTATGCCTCTGGTGTGGAGTTCTACGAAACTATTTTGACTAATCAAGGTGCCGTAGGCTCATACCTGCCAGCTGGTAGCTCTGCTGCTTATCAGCAAGAAGACCCATTTTTTGCAGGTCAAAAAATCTATGCTGACTTTGCTAAGTGGATTGGCGAGATTCCTAAAGTGAATTACGGTATGTATACCTATGAAGTCGATGCTGCTATTGCTGCGCAATTACCTTCTATAATGCAAGGGTTGCCAATTGAAAAAGCGATGGAAAATGTTGAAGCACAATTAAAGTATCAAATTCAGTAAGACCATGATTCATTAAAATATGACAGCATGAATAGTGCTGTTATGTTTTCTTCACTATAAAACACCTTGGTATCTTTCTATGAATACATCTAATAAATTACTTAATCCACGAAGTTCAAAAAAAAGTTTTCACCGTTTTTATGACATCAATGGTTGGGGATTTGTATTACCAGCAGTAGCACTTGTTGCTGTATTTATGATCTATCCGATAATCAGTTCACTGTGGATGTCACTACATTCAGGACGAGGAATCATCGTAGAGTTTGTTGGTTTCGGAAATGTCATCCGTTTATTCAATGACCCCGTATTTATAAAAGCATTGAGCAACACATTTATCTTTTTACTTGTGCAAGTGCCTATTATGATATTTCTCTCATTGATGCTGTCATCTTGTTTGAAC
This sequence comes from Psychromonas sp., assembly GCA_036961085.1. GTDB lineage: Bacteria > Pseudomonadota > Gammaproteobacteria > Enterobacterales > Psychromonadaceae > Psychromonas. The sequence goes on along the minus strand of JBALXF010000027.1, from coordinate 5,533 downwards.
TCTCCTAATTTGAAATATCGTAGTTTATTTAGATTAGCAATATTCTTACCTTGTGTGACTTCACTCGTCGCCTATTCAATTCTCTTCAAAAGTATGTTTTCTTTTGAAGGAGCTGCAAATTCATTTTTAATGTGGATTGGTCTTATTACTGATCCCATCCCTTGGCTGTCAGATCCTTTTTGGGCAAAAGTAACCATCATCATTGCTATTACGTGGCGTTGGATGGGGTATAACATGATCTTCTTTTTATCTGCAATGCAGAATATCGATAAGTCGATTTATGAAGCTGCCCGTATAGAAGGTGTCAGTTCAATTAAACAGTTTTTCTTTATTACCGTGCCATTATTAAAACCGGTCATCCTATTTACAACCGTTATGTCTACCATAGGGACACTGCAGTTATTTGATGAAGTCATGAATATTACCGGTGGTGGTCCAGCAAATGAAACGCTGACCTTATCTATGTATATTTACAATCTGTCATTTAAGTTTGTACCAAACTTTGGTTATGCTGCGACAGTTTCTTATGTAATTGTATTCTTTGCCGCTATCTTGGCATTGTTACAATTTCGAATTGCGAAGGATAAATAATCATGAATCAACACAAATTAACAAGAATAGGCATGTATGTATTTTTAACCTTCATGTCAATACTGTCTTTATTCCCGTTTTATTGGATGCTGGTCTCAAGCACCAATACAACCACAGATATTAACCAAGGTAAAATTACGTTTGGTGACCAATTATGGATAAACATAACTAAATTATCTGAGCAAGTTGATTTAACCTTAATCTTTTGGAATACCTCTAAAATCGCCATATTAAGTACCATCTTTACCCTATTGGTCGCATCAATGGCAGGTTATGGATTTGAAATTTATAAAAGTAAAAACCGTGATCGTGTTTATGGCGTACTGCTATTAACCATGATGATCCCTTTTGCTGCATTGATGATCCCATTATTTACATTAATGGCAAAAGCGCAGCTTTTAGATACCCATTTAGCGGTCATACTACCAACGATAGCATCCGTATTTATTGTCTTTTATTTCCGTCAATGTACGAAAGCATTTCCGGGTGAATTAATTGATGCGGCACGTGTTGATGGCGTAAAAGAGTGGAAAATCTATTTCTATGTTTATATGCCAGTAATGAAAACCACTTATGCGGCTGCATTTATTATTGTATTCATGGCTTCGTGGAATGCATTTTTATGGCCTTTAATCGTATTACAGTCAGCAGATTTGAAAACCATTAATTTAGTACTCTCATCGTTATCATCTGCTTATTTTCCTGATTTTGGCGTGATCATGGTCGGTACAGTTGCTGCAACCATCCCCACATTAGCTGTCTTTTTCTTGATGCAGAAACAGTTTGTTGCGGGTATGTCTGGTTCGGTTAAATAGTCTAAATAAATTTAAATTTAAAATTACCAAACTACTGCTATCAATTAGTAGTAGTGAAAGGAAAAAAATGAAATTATTCAACGAAATTATCAATGCACGCGATTGGGAAAATCAGCACGTTACCCATCAAAATGTACTTGAAGCTCATGCGCCTTTACGTGCATACCACTCTCAAGCGGCAGCCTTAAATGGAACGGATTCAAAGTTTGTACAATCACTCAATGGTGAATGGGCATTCAAGCTATTTGATAAACCAGAAAATGTTCCAGCCGAATGTGTAGAAGTTGGATTTACTGATAGTAGCTGGTCTGAAATTACGGTACCCAGTAATTGGCAGTTACAGGGCCATGATAAAGCGATTTACACTAATGTTAAATATCCCTTTGCAGACAAGCCTCCCTTTGTTCCACAAGATAATCCCACTGGTGTGTATCGTTTAAGTTTTGATTTACCTGAAGCTTGGGATGGTCGTCATCAATCTATTATTTTTGATGGCGTTAACTCGGCATTTCATATTTGGTGTAATGGTGTTTGGGTTGGTTATTCTCAAGATAGCCGTTTAGCCGCTGAATTTGATTTAACTAAGCATTTAGTTGCGGGTAAAAATCAATTAACCGTTATGGTTATTCGCTGGTCAGATGGTTCTTATTTAGAAGATCAAGATATGTGGTGGCTAAGTGGCATATTCCGTGATGTGACTTTGTTAAGTAAACCACAACTATCAATCGCAGATGTGGCGATTACAACGGATCTTGATGCTTGCTTTAATCATGCAACGTTAAATGTTTCGACTTCGATCAACGCATTAGTAAATGAACATACAGCACAAGTGCAACTATTTGATGCACAGTTAAAACCAGTAACTGAGCCTGTAATAACTTCATTTGGCATGCGTATTATCGATGAAAAGGGGCCTTGGTCAGAACTTGCAGAGCATAAAATTGCAATTCAATCGCCGCATAAATGGACTGCGGAATCACCTTATTTATACCGTGTCGTCGTCTCACTAATCGACAAACAAGGTGATGTTGTTGACTGTGAAGCTTATCAAGTCGGCTTTCGCGTCGTTGAAATTAGTGATGGTCAACTTAAAGTAAATGGTGAGCCGTTATTGATCCGTGGCGTAAACCGTCACGAACATCATCCTGAAAAAGGGCATGCAGTCTCACGTGAAGATATGCTTGAAGATATTAAACTGCTTAAGCAAAATAACTTTAATGCGGTGCGTACTGCGCATTATCCAAACCATCCGGTATGGTATGAGTTGTGTGATGAGTACGGGTTGTATGTTGTTGATGAAGCCAATATAGAAACACATGGTCAATTTCCTATGTGCCGTTTATCTAACGATGTTAGTTGGTTAAATGCTTATATGCGCCGCATGACGCGTATGGTTGACCGTGATAAAAACCATCCTTCAATTATTATTTGGTCGCTGGGTAATGAATCAGGTATTGGTAATAATCACCATGCTATGTATCAGTGGACCAAATTAAAAGATCCAACGCGTCCTGTTCAGTATGAAGGTGGTGGTTCAAATACAGCGGCGACAGATATTATTGTGCCTATGTACTCGCGTGTTGAAAATGATTTAACCGATCACCGAGATCCGAGCGTGACACCTAAATTTGGGATTAAAAAATGGATTGGTTTACCGAATCAAGATCGTCCATTAATTTTATGTGAATACGCCCATGCGATGGGTAATAGTCTTGGTAGCTTTAATAAATACTGGGATGCATTTCGTCAACATCCACGCCTACAAGGTGGTTTTATTTGGGATTGGGTTGACCAAGGATTAACTAAAACAGATGAAAAAGGTGAGAAATACTGGGCTTATGGCGGTGATTTCGGTGATCAAATTAACGATCGTCAGTTCTGTATCAATGGCCTGATTTTTCCGGATAGAAGTTTACACCCTACGGTTTTAGAAGCAAAAAAAGCACAGCAGTTTTATCAGTTTTCGTTACTTGAAGAAGACTTATTAACCATTAAAGTAATCAGTGAAAATCTCTTTACGACAAGTGAAAATGAGACATTACGTTGGTCTGTTACTGAAGATGGTTATAGGATTGCTTCTGGAGAAATGGCGCTGAATGTCGCGGCACAGGACTCTGTACTGATTAAACTAGCAGAATCGCTACCAACACAAAAAGTAGGCTGTGATTATTTCTTAAATCTTGAGGTGGTGTTAAACCAAGATAAAGCATGGGCTGACAAAGGTTTTGTTGTTGCAACTGAGCAGTTTGTAATGCCGGCCATTGCACAATTAAAAGCGATTGAGTTAAAAACAGGCAGCGCTCCGGATCTACAAGAAACGGATAGCTTAGTTGCTGTAACCGGCCCTAATTTCAGTATTGAAATCAGTAAAGTGACGGGTGTTATTAGTCAGTGGTTAGTCAATGGCGAAGCTAAATTAGTTAAAGGGCCGAGTGATAACTTCTTTCGTGCTCCCTTAGATAACGATATCGGTACCAGTGAAGCTGGTCGAATTGACCCAACGACTTGGATTGCGCGCTGGCAGGCAAGTGGCCTCGATAGTTTAAAGGCAAAATGTTTATCGACGCAGGCTTATACATTATCAGGAGCAGTAATAGTCGAAGTGCAATTTGGCCATTATTTTAATGATAATTTAATTATTGCTACGCAATGGAAATATGAAATTGATAGACAAGGCAAGGTCGCGATTACCGTTGATGTTAACGCATCTAAATCATTACCATCGTTAGCGCGAGTAGGGATGGAATTAGTACTGCCCAATACACAAAAAGCAGTGGATTGGTTTGGTCGTGGGCCACATGAAAATTACCCAGATCGTATTCTATCGGCATATATTGATCGTCATTCATGTTCAATTGAAGAGATGCATACGCCTTATATTTTTCCATCAGATAGCGGTTTACGCTGTGATGTAAAAGAGGCAACGATTGGTGATTTAGCTGTTACAGGTGATTTCCAATTATCAGTAAGCCGTTATAACCAGCGTAATGTTGCAGAAGCTAAACATACCAATGAGTTAGATGCTGAAAATCTAGTTTATGTACGTCTAGATGGTTTTCATATGGGCGTCGGTGGTGATGATTCATGGAGTCCAAGTATTCATGAAGAGTTCAAACTACTTAAAGAGCATTATCAATATAAACTGAGCCTTGCTTTTAGCTAGGTTCATTAACCAAATTGGATGCTTGGCTCATTGGTTAAGCATCATTCAGGAATATGTAATTCAACTGAATTACCGAGGAAATACGAATGGCCGATATAAAGTTAAAAAATATTGTAAAACGTTATGGTGATGTGGAAGTTATTCACGGTGTAGATCTAGATATTAAACACGGTGAATTTGTGGTCTTTGTTGGGCCGTCTGGTTGTGGTAAATCAACATTACTACGTTTGATAGCTGGTTTAGAAGAGATCACTGAAGGTGAGCTCGAGATTGATAATAAAGTGGTTAATCACATCGATCCCGCTGAACGTGGTATCGCAATGGTTTTCCAATCTTATGCGCTCTACCCACATATGACAGTTGAAGAAAATATGGGTTTTGGTTTACGCATGAATGGTGTACCAAAGGCAGAAGTTAAAAACTTAGTTAAACGAGCCGCAACTGCATTAAAACTTGAGAAATTATTAGATCGTAAACCCAAAGATATGTCTGGTGGTCAGCGTCAGCGTGTTGCAATCGGTCGTGCGATTGTCCGTGATCCTAAAGTGTTTTTATTCGATGAACCATTATCTAACCTTGATGCTGAATTACGTGTCGATATGCGCCTGCAAATTGCAAGTTTGCATGATGAGCTACAAACTACAATGGTTTATGTTACCCATGATCAAGTTGAAGCGATGACGCTAGCTGATAAAATAGTGGTATTACGCGATGGTTATATAGAGCAAGTTGGAACGCCTCTTGAATTATATAACCACCCTGTAAATGAATTTGTAGCGGGTTTTATTGGTTCACCTAAGATGAATATGCTACCAGCAGCCGTGACTAAGATCGAAGGTCAAGATGTGTCGGCGCTGTTACCAGATGAGCAAACAGTTACCATAAAATGTAAAACTGATGGCTTAAAAGTAGGTGATCGGGTTAAGTTTGGTTTACGTCCGGAACATATGGAAATAGGTAATGA
>JBALXF010000279.1:0-4769 GCA_036961085.1 Psychromonas sp. | reverse complement strand
GAGAATAAACACTTTGTTGTGTCTGCAACCATCAACCCACAATTTAGTGAACTAGTGACAGAGGGCGCGCAATTTTGGTTAGAAAAAACGTCTATCACATTTTCTAAAATCAAAAATTTAGGCAACATCATTACGGGTGATTATCTCGCCTTTGAACCAGTCAGTGATGAGCAAATGAAAACAAGCAAGAGCAGTACCCGTTTTGTGATACAAGAGAGTCATACATCACTTAACCCTGGTATATCTTTGATGGTAGTTACCGATGATGCTACAGGCCTAAATCCAGGCGACCCGATCAATTATAACGGCATAAAAATTGGCAGTATAAATAGCTTAGGCTTCTCTGAAAATAGCCAGTTTATCGAAACTAGAATCACCATAAATCACAATTATAAATACTTAATAAATGACTATAGCCAATTTTACCTGCTCAGTGGTATTAACTTTAAAGCCTCATTACAAGGTCTAGAAGTACAATCGACGCCAATGGAGAATATTATTTCTGGTGGTATAGGTTTATATAATAAAGTCCCAGTAAAAAAATCAGATAAAGTGACGCCTATAGATAAGGATCAGCGTTTTAGACTTTATCCATCTAAGAACTTTGCTAAAGTTGGTAAAAATATTTTTAGTAAACCGCTAACTATCTCACTGTTAAGTAAACAACTTCCTTCTGTCAGTGTGGGTTCTCCGGTCTATTACCAAAAGCTACCTATTGGAGAAGTAAGTGGCTTTAACCTTGATGATTCTGGCTTAATGAAAACCAAATTAAGCATCAAAGGTCAATATAAACACCTTATTAGTAAACAAAGTGTATTTTGGAATGTTAGTGGCTTTGAGGTAGATGCAGGTCTGTCCGGGGTTAAAGTGCAAGCGGAATCATTATTAGCAATTGCTAGTGGCGGCATTGCAGTTGGATTTGCTGAAAAAGAAATAGAAAATATGCACCGCAACGGTGCTTACAAGTTATTTGATAATAGAGATCAGGCAACTCAACCAGCGACTCGAATTACATTGACCTTTAATCAAGCTAATGATTTACAAACTGGTAGCAAGTTACGCTTAAAAGGCTTAGTTATTGGTGAAATAAAAACACTAGAATTGAACAGTAAAAATAAAGTTCAGGCAACAATTGCTATAAAACCTGAATTCGCAAAAAAAGTTGCACGAAAAGGTAGCCGTTTTTGGATGATCCGTAGTGATATATCTTTATCTGGTGCTAAAAACCTATCAACATTGATTACCGGTGTTTATATCAATGTTTCACTAGGTAAAGGAGAAGTGACTAAACGTTTTGTTGGTGAAGATACAGAACCACTTCTTGCTGCTCATAAAACGGGTTTACCTATTATTTTGCTTGCTGATAATGCTGGATCAACAGATGTAAGTAGTCCTGTTTACTATCGTCAGATCCAAATAGGTGAAGTGATCGCTAAACAGTTAACCAACGATGCAGCCGGTGTTGAAATCGTGACTAATATTTACCCACAATACTCCCACTTAATTAGAGAGAATTCTATTTTTTGGCCTGCTTCAGGATTTAATTTAAATGTAGGCATTACAGGTGCGACGTTAAAATCGACCTCATTAACCTCTTTGATTAAAGGTGGCATAAACATGAGCACACCTGACAATAAATCATTACAGCCAATGAGTGATGCCTTCTCTCGTTTCCAATTAAAAACAGAGTTTAATGAACATTGGTTAACCTGGAAATTATCTATTCCTAAACCATAAACGATTTAAAAGGTATATAATGCGCGCTCTATAGTGCGCATTAAAGGAAAAAAAATGGATAACAACACTCTTCTGCCAAAAGAGTTTATTGATAAGATGGCTTCTATTATGCCGAAACACCTGCATATTGAAGATTTAGTCAACGCTTGTCAGCGACCATTGCGCCGTGCAATTCGAGTCAACACCTTAAAAATTTCAATACAAAAATTCATACAAAGAGCAACTGAGCATGGTTGGGTATTAACAGCAATTCCTTGGTGTGAAGAGGGATTTTGGATACATATTGATAATGAGCTAACTCCTTTAGGAAATAGTGCTGAGCATCTTGCAGGCCTATTCTATATTCAAGAAGCTAGCTCGATGTTGCCCGTTGCGGCATTATTTCATTTTTTCAATAAAACCGACCAAGCCATTCTACTTGACGCTGCAGCAGCACCAGGTTCTAAAACCACTCAGATGGCTGCGCAGATGGACAATAAAGGTTTAATCATAGCCAATGAGTTTTCATCAAGCAGAATAAAGATGTTGCATGCCAATATTCAACGTTGTGGCATACAAAATGTCGCTTTAACTCATTTTGATGCACGTGTATTTGGTAAATGGTTACCTAATACCTTTGATGCTATTTTATTAGATGCGCCCTGCTCAGGAGAAGGGACAGTAAGAAAAGACAAGTATGCAATGAAGAATTGGAGCCAAACTTCAATTAATGAAATATCTCTGATGCAACAAGATCTAATTATGAGTGCTTTTAATGCCTTAAAAGAAGGTGGTGTACTGATTTACTCAACCTGCACATTAAGCCATGAAGAAAATCAGGATGTATGTTTATTTCTAAAAAATGAATTTCCTGATCATATTGAATTTTTAGACTTACAGACACTTTTCCCTGATGCAGATAAAACCCGTACAAAAGAGGGTTTTTTACATATTTGGCCTCAGGTCTATGACAGTGAAGGTTTTTTTGTCGCTGCGATAAAAAAAATCAAAACTAATAAAGTTAAGTTAGCGGATAAAAAAATGGGTAAATTCCCATTTATTAAAGCAAATATACAAACCCAAAAACCCTTATATGACTATTTTAAACTGCAATTTAATATCGATGATATCAAGGGTGCTCTGTACCAAAGAGATCAAGAGTTCTGGTTGTTTCCTAAACAGATTGAGCCTCTTATTAATGAATTACGATTTTCTAGGCTTGGCATTAAAATAGCTGAACAATTTGGTAAAGGCCGTAAAACCGGCTTTAAAACAACTCACGAATTTATTAGCGTTTACGGTGATCAAGAAAAAAGTAACAAGGTAAATATAGATAGCCTGCAGGCGATTGAATATTATCAGGGACGTGACATACGAGGTATTGATACAGGCGGATGTAAAGGTGAAGTGCTATTGTGCTACCGTGATAATGTAATTGGTATTGGCAAAGCACTTGATAATCGAATTAAAAATAATTTACCTAGAGAGCTAATTAGAGATAATAATTTATTTAAATTATAGCGATGTTCGACTAATCCTTAATACGCATAAGCAAGTGCTTTTGCTAGCTGTAAAGTAGGGTTAGTCTCAATAATCTTTTGCGGTGTATTAATAAAAAGTGAATCTGCGACCTCTAGTCCAAATCTTTTTTGAACTAGGTTATATGCCTCTTTCATTTTATTTGGTCTGCGTTTTAAATTATGCATATCTGAAGCAACAATTGTAGCATCACCAGACTCAATATAACTCCATGCATGCTTTTTAGAACGCTCTCCAAAATCTCCCAATAATGATGACGCAGTTATTTGTAATAAACAATTGCGCTTTATAAAAGGCTGCATGGCTTCTGGATATTTCCAAACATCTCGATTTCGTTCGGGATGCGCGATCATAGGCTTAATATTTTTTTTGATTAACCAATCTATTAGTTTTTCACTCCCCGGCAAAATATGACTATGAGGGAATTCTAACAACATAATATCAGCACCCTCATATTTACCCATAAATGGAATCTGTTTTTGCTCAACTAACTGAATAATCTCGGGGCTGATGCGTATTTCAGCAGCATATGCCAGGTTAATACTAACTCCATGGTTATCAATGTATTCACAAAGAGAATTAAAAGCAGTTTTTATAGAAACCATATCATTGTCAAACGTACCAAAATGTATATGTGGCGTGGCAAGAATATGTGTAACGTCATCATTGATCGAGTTACGAATTAGAGATAAAGAATCCTCTAAACAAGAGGCCCCATCATCTAAACCCGGCAATATATGACTATGTAAATCAATCATAAAAATTATTCCTTTAAAAAAATGACTCCATAAGTATCAAACTAGATTTATGTTTTCTGTTTATCATCTTGACCATAGCCATAATAATCATAATAGCCTTGGTATCCATCTTCTTGACTAGATTTTTTAATATTAACTTGATTAAGTACTACCCCATCTATTTTTGCATCTACTTCAAGTAATCTAGCAATACCTTTTTTAACTAACGCTTGTTTAGTCATTTCAGAGCGAACAACATATAAAACAGCATCGGCTTGTTGCGCGAGAACTAGTGAATCACTCACAGCTTGTGTTGGAGCTGAATCAATAATAATACATTCGTATTGCCCTTTTAGTTCTGTAAGCATATTCGTAAACCGCTGTGAAGATAACAGTTCAAGTGGATTAGGCGGAACAAAACCAGCAGGTAAAATATCAAGGCCAGATTTTTGATCGTGAATAATAACATTCTCTAATTTTGCAGTCCCTGAGATAACATTTGATAACCCTTCTTGATATGGAGGGAAATTGAACACCTTAGTAAAGCTTGGACGACGCATATCAGCTTCTATCAGTAATGTTTTCTTCATTTGAGTCAGCGCATAAGCAATATTAATGGATGTTGTTGTCTTTCCTTCATTTGGAATCGATGAAGTAATTAAATAAACACTTGAATCGTCGTCAAAATGAGATAAAACTAACGCGGTTCGTAATGATCTTACAGCTTCAGCAAAACCATGATATTTTTCATCAAAATACACATGTGAAGACAACGGC
>JBALXF010000278.1:0-4783 GCA_036961085.1 Psychromonas sp. | reverse complement strand
AAATTTCATTTATATTTTCAGGATCAGCAAAAAAAGGATTACGCTTGCTTTTATACTGAATTTTTTAAATATAAATATAACAATCGAACTAAATCATATAGTGATTATTTCGCTGTATTACAGCGAAGGAAACCAAGTCCATGCAGGGCAAGTAAGCTTAATATGCCTATTGAACCAACGTTTTTTTCTTCTGTAATTTATTCTTCTTGAATTTAAGGATGATAATTGCCGGATCGTGATCTGATGAACTGTAGGCACCATCATATTTTGGCAGATCTCCTGTGTATTTTGACGGATATTCAAATAAAGAACTTTCCGATGAGTTGATGTTCCAGTCCATGCTATCAACAATTTTAGTTTTTAGTGATGGAGAGGCTAAAATGTAATCAAGTGTGCCGACTTCATCATTGTAAGAATAACTATAAGAGTCAGGATGTCTTTTTCTGATGATGTTTGAATAACCGTAAGATTCAGTTATCAGCGCACCTTCATCACCATGAAGTTCGATACCACCGGCATCAAGTGTCCCGCCAATAGAAGTATTACGCGCGGCTTTAAGCTCGTAGCCTTTCGGCGCATTATCACGGTTAGTTAAAACCATCAAAGGATCTTCATTAGCGTAAGAGTTTAAATCACCAACGATTAGCTTATGACCTTCAATCGTCGCCATTACTTTACCTAAATGATAAGCTGCTGAAACACGTAAATTTTCACATTGCCCCTGTTTATCTGGATCGCCGCCAGCCTGTAGCGCATAATCTTCCCAACAAGCCGAACCTTTTGATTTAAAATGATTAACTGAAATGGTTAGTATTTCATCTGAGCCTAGGATCGAAAATGTTGGTGTAATAGCATCTCGTTGGTAATTATCGCCACTTTCGGTTTTATCTCTTCCATTGATGTCTATGGTGATTTCAGGTGCATGCTGCTCCGGCATTTCGATAATACGTACCGTATCAAGCCCGACTTTTGTAGTTTTGAAAATTACCATGTTAGTGATGGCATCCGTTCCAATGAACTCTTCATTTTCAGGTTGAACTATTGAATACTGGTCTACCGTATCAAGTTCGGCATTAAGTCGCTCAACGAGATCTACAATAGCGGAAGTATCACTAAAGCCATTATTTTCGATTTCCATTAAACCAAAGATATCGGCATTGATTGCTAACATTGCATTAACAATTTTAGTTGCCTGCTTCTCAAAATCATCAACAGTTTCTGCGCCACGGTTTTGACCGGTAGGGTTCGCTGTTCCACCAAATGGCGAGTTGAAGTAGTTCAGTACGTTAAATGTCGCGACACGAAGATCGCCTTTTTTAAGAACAGGAGCTGCCGTGCGATCAGTCTTTTTACGAACAAAGGTTTCTTGGGTTGCTTCATTAGTAACGTAGAGACGGTAATCACCGTAAGAATAGGTCAGTACACCTTCAAGGCCGTCAATGATATCGCCAATACGTAGGTAGTCGTCAGTACTACCATCTTGGGCTAAGCTTTCTTTGCCAAAATCGGGATACCATGGCACTACGCCGTTGCCCGCTTTAGCAAATGATTCAACTACGACACGTTTGTCCTGATTATTGTTAGTCTGTATTTCGGCATCACTGTCTAGCTCTCCTTCATGAGCAGCTGGCGCATTTAACTGGTTAGGGTGCTGGTTTATACGTTTATTAGAAACCACCATGTTATTACGTCTGCCTGCATAATCGTAACTAAATGTACGAGTAATGTGCATATCAGCTGTTTTATCAAATGCCACTAACATGCCTTCATGACGCTCTAGGGTGAAATCAAAATTCTCATCGCTTTCTAGGGGACGCAAAGAAGTGGCTGTTATGTTATTGCCTGTGCTGATGCCTTCTACTCGTGTTGAATCAATTTGCGTCCAGCCATAGTCTTCTTTGACTTTACCGGTTACTGCAACTTTGTCGCCTACATTCAAGCCGCTAGTTGAGCCAAGAACAAATATACCTTCTGAAGTCAAAGGGTTACCATCACCAACTTCATCTTGAATAAAAAAACCACCAGAGTAGTCAAGCGTGGTAATAATACCTTCAACCATAAAAGTTTGATCAGATTCGAATTTGCCGTTAGCTACGTCCGTTTCAGGAGACTCCCATGAGTCACCCTGCAACGCCATAATGGTAGTAGGTTCTCCCTCGACGAACTCAGGCAGTTCCTGTCCTTCATCCAGTACACCTAGGTTATCAATATTGTCTTTTGCAAATTCTTCCCACATTGCTTTGTTGTAGACCGCAGAGGGAGTATATACCCGGCGTACTAAAGTTGTATCTGCAGCAAAATTACCCCCACCCATCTCTCCGACTATGTCATGCACCACATCGTCTTTCAGCAGAGCCATAGGATCATTACCATTATGGCCAACAACAGAATGACTTATATCTGCAACCGCTTTAATATCGTCACTCGCTTGAGAGTTTACAACCACATAAACACTGTTTGCTTCCAGAACGATACCATCAAGTAATAACTGATTCTCCCAGTTACCACTGCCATTTGATGATTTAGCTAGTGCATAACCATCTAAAGTGACTGCTGCCGTTCCTGTATTCGCAATTTCAATGGCTTTATTGTATGAGCCACCTTCAACGTATTCTGAGATGATGATGTCTGCCTGAGCTGCAAATGATAGTGCCGCACCAATGGATAGCGCTAGAAAATTCTTTTTCATTTTATGTCCCTATATATATAAGCGGCCCTTCATAACTGGCCTTAACTGCACTTACTGTTTAGTAGTTGTGCATGATGAATAAAAAAATTAGGTGATTGATATCACCATGGTCTTACTTGTTAATTTCTTTTGTTTATCTTCAGTTTTTGGTAAATCTAATATGTATAAGCGATCGCGCTCTGTTAACTGTTGAGGTTAATGCTTAGCTCAAATTTTGGTTGTAAAAATATCTCCCAGCCTAAAGCTGAGAGTCATTTATTAGTAGGTTAACTTGTTGTTACTGGTAAGTTATTTCATTTTTTGGAGCAAAATCTGCGACATCAAGTGGTGAGTTTGACTGAATGTAGTCTTTTAATACTTCTGCATCTACGTAGCCGGTGTTGACATAAGATGGATGAGCCGTAATGTTTGGGTAACCGTCACCGCCTGCCGCATTAAATGATGGAATGGTGAAACGATAGGTGGCACTTGGGTCAAGTGGTTTTCCGGCAATAACAATATCTGCTACCTGGTTATTTGCAACTGTCATTGAAATGCCTGCAAATTGTGCGTAAGCACCAGAGTCTTTACTTTTAGTGGCAACTTGATTTAAATAATCAATAACTTCATTACCAGACATATCAACATAAGTGATCGTATTGGCAAATGGCTGCACGGTTAATACGCCTTTATAAGAGATTTCACCCGCTTCAAGTGAAGCGCGGACACCACCGGAATTCATTATTGAAAAGTCAGATTTAGCGCGCTGCATATGTGCAGTGGCAATTAACCGTCCTAAGTTAGTCTGATTATTACGTACTATATTTCGTTCGCCTTCCAATAAACCATTACTTTGGCCAATAACAATATTTAATGAAGCTTGGCCTTTTTCTTGGAAGGGTTTTAGTGTGTCTAATACAGCTTGGTCTTGTGCTATCTCATCTTCAATGAATACGCGAATTTTTTTCCCTTCTGAATTTTCAACTTTTTTCTTCAAGTTAACTGGAATAAGGTTATAGGATTGCAGAGTGAATTCACCATTTTTAAACGTGTAATCGGCACGACCTACATATTTCCCCCATTCATGTGCTTGTACGATATCAGTGCCATTCTGCACATCTGGCGTACATGATTGCCCCGGTTTGAAATCAGCATATTGGTTAGGGCCTTCCATACATACCGGCTCTTGTGAGTGACCACCGATGATCATATCTAGAGAACCTTCCTCAAGATAACGAGCCAGTTGAACATCCCCTGGTGCATTAGAGCCACTATCACCATTGAGGTAATGTCCCATATGCGTAGTTGCTATAATTACATCGGGGTTATGCTCTGCCTTGATTTCCGCAATAACACGTTTTGCTTCAACTTTAGGGTCGGTAAATGTAACTTGTTTGATAAATTCTGGATTACCAATTTTGGCTGTATCTTCAGTAGTTAAACCGATAACGGCAATCTTAACACCATCTTTATTAAAAATTTTATACGCATCAAACATGCGTTCGCCATCTTTGTAGATATTAGCGGCTAGGAAGGGGAACTCTGCCCAATCGGCTTGTTTTGCCAATACATCAAGCGGATTATCAAACTCATGATTACCGACTGCCATCGCATCATAGCCAATCATGTTCATACCAATAAAATCGGGCTCAGCATCTTGCAGATCAGATTCTGGGACACCAGTATTAATATCGCCACCAGATAAAAGTAATAATGAACCACCTTCAGCTTGAACTTCAGAGCGAATGTTATTAATCAAAGTGGCGCGCGCTGCCATACCGCGTTCGCCATATTTATTCTGCCAGAAATTGCCGTGGTTATCATTGGTATGAAGAATGGTAAGTTTATAGTCAATATCTTGAACCCACTCATGTTGAGTCGTTTTAATCATTGCTGAATTAGAGCATCCTGCTGTGATAACTAACGCTAAGCTTGCGAGTATAAAACGTTTTTTATTCATCAATTTAATCCCTTAAGTTAAAATTATTTACAATAATGTGAATAACTTGTGTCTAAATTATTACTATTTGTAAAATGTTACGCTTTGAATGGGAGGAGTTTATTTATTAAGCAACTAATATAATGAGAGGTGAATCAATAGTTTGAATATTTTTT
>JBALXF010000277.1:0-4789 GCA_036961085.1 Psychromonas sp. | reverse complement strand
CCTCCTTGTTAAAAATATAATTATTGGCCTTAGTTACCCGCTATAGAGCAGATTAACTATCTTTTATTCCCTATACTGTTTTATAGTATTTTCTAGATTTAAGACAAAGTCGAAGTAGGAAACAATAATGAAGATGAGTTTTATCAGAAACATATCACCAAGCAAATTACATTACATCTTTGTTGCGATGCTGCTTACGAGTTGCTCTAGCAATATACCAGAGCCCATTTCTGCTGCACCTGCACAACAAACAAATATTACTGAAGTACAGAAAAACCCGGAACAGTCGACTGGTTTGATGGTGCGCTGGGGGGGAGTGATCAACAAAGTTGAAAATTTAGCGACACATACCAGAGTTGAAATTATCAGCAAAGAGTTAAATGATGATGGTGAGCCAAAGGTTGATAGCAGCAGTAAAGGGCGTTTTATTGCTAACTATTCGGGTTTTGTTGATCCGATTATTTATAAAAAAGGCGAGTATATAACGATAGTCGGTAAGATTGAGCGAGTAGATACTGAGCTAATTGGCGAATATGCTTATCCATACCCGATTGTAAGTGTTGATAGTGAATACTTATGGACTGAGTTGGGTAAAGAGAAAGAGAAACAATATTACCCGAATTATATGTACGATGATCCTTGGGGGTATCCTCACCGATCGTATTATCGTCGCCCTTATTATCGATGATTTATTCTTTAAGCCTGCCGATAAAATTAAGATACAACAATAATATTAGTCATGAGAAACAGTCACAGTTCCATAAATAGTATCTGTAAATACGGAGTTTTAATTTGAAAAAATTTTATCATTACCTTTCTATCTTAGCTATCAGTTTACTTTTAACTGCCTGCTCTTCGTCAACAATATTTGAAACCCAAAATATAAATATGAATACGACCCCGCAACAGCTTACCTCGGATACAGATTTTACAGAGGGAACACAGGTCTTATGGGGTGGTGTGATTGTTTCCAGTGAAAACCTTAAACAGGTTACTCAATTTGAAGTTTTAGCTTATCCCTTAGATTCAGATCAACGTCCTGATACGGACCAAACCGCAGTAGGGCGTTTTATTGCTACCAAGCAGGGCTATTTGGAAATAAATGAGTATCAGCAAGGAAAGCAAATAAGCATAAGTGGTACGCTGCAAGAGTTGCGAACGGGTAGTATCGGTGAAACCACATATACCTATCCGGTTATTACTATTAACCAACTTCACCTGTGGCAAAAAAAGGTAGTCAATAATGAGCCACAGTTTCGTTTTGGTGTAGGTGTTAGACTTTAATCGATGGATTAAAATTGGGTTCACATGTGTAAGTTATTAAAGATTATTGTTTAATAAAAAGGGGATGTTATTGGATAAGTTCGAAGACTTGTTTGCGATTTTTATTAAAAAAGAGATGCAAATGGATTTAGCACATGATTTTAATCATGTTTTAAGAGTTGTAAAAACGGCGAAAAAATTATGTGAAATTGAGGGCGCTATCGATCAAGTTGTTATTCCGGCTGCTTGGCTACATGATTGTTTTTCTTTCCCTAAGGATCATAGTAAACGCAAAAGCAGTTCAGTTTATGCCGCCGATAAGGCAGTAAAATTTTTAGCGGAAATTAACTATCCTAGTCAATACTTCAATCAAATTCACCATGCTATTGTCACCCATAGTTTCAGTGCTAATGTAACGCCCCTTACTTTAGAAGCCATGATTGTACAAGATGCGGATCGATTAGATGCGCTAGGCGCGATAGGGGTAACTCGCTGTATTCAGGTGAGTGCTAGCCTGAATCGACCGCTTTATCATGAGCAAGACCCTTTTTGTGATACACGACAAGCAGATGATAGTAAATACACAATTGATCATTTTTATAAAAAACTATTATTGATTGAAGGCAGTGTGCATACCGATGCGGCTAAAGCTGAAGCGCATAAAAGAACCCTATTCATGCAAGCATTTTTAGGTCAATTAAGTTCAGAAGTTAGTGAATAAAAGTTGTGACTGGAGCTCTGTGGTTTATTTTCTTAATCATGCTTATGCATTTAATTCAGGTAAAAATGAAAAAGAATTAAAATAATTTAAAATGCACCATGCACGCTTCATCAAACGACGAAACATTGTTTTTGTTCTTCTTCAAGAACTGAATTAATGGAGGAAAGCACAAAACAATCGATAATCAGCTTATTACGACTGTTTTAGTCTTTCCTTCGTGTAGCGCGGAGCGCCTCGGTGCCCTCTGTGGTAGTGTCTTTAATATTTTTACAAAAGATCACCTGAGTCTTCTACATCTGCATATTCTTAATTTAGCCTTTTCCAATCTTTTACTTCGGTATTAAAAAAACCGGATTGTTCGTATGCCTGTTTAATGATGCCTTGGGATTTAAGGAGATAAAGGCCTCGATTTAGCTGCTGTAGAATTACTTTTGACTGTTTAGAGTTTTTAGAAATGGCAAAATGTCGACTACCGCGCAACGCTACTTTAACATTGGGCACAGGCACTAATCTTATATTATTAAGTACCAACGATAGGTCTTCAGTGCTTTGAAAAGGAGCGATTAAAAAATCAGCTTGATGATTATTGACCATTGCCACCATGGAAGGGAATTCTTCAGCATGCCATACTTTAGCAACGTTTAAAGATTGTAATGTGTACCAATTTATATTCCAATTCTTATTTGAAATAGCCCGTCTTTGCCGTAATTTTTGAATATCATCAACGGCTAACATCGCTGCATTTTCTGGATGTGTGTAGATAGCTGACTCAAATTGACCATTGTTGATAACGGGCAGAGAGAAATAAATATTGTCTTGCTCAACAAACTTAGACTGCCATACCGAAGTGCCGCTTATTAAAGCCGAGCCATCATATAAACGTTCAATGGTTTGCAGTGAGGAGTCACTGGTAATTAAGTTATAACTCTGACGATTTCCGCCAAAGAAGAGAGCCTGTTGTACTAGGATTGTTTCGACAACATCTCGGCCGCTGTACAAACCAGAAAAATCATTGATATTTAGTGGGTCACGGCCATTTAAAAATAATAAATAGTCATTCTTCACTTTTTCAGAAATGATGATATTAAAGGTATTGTCGTAATCTAATTTAGCGGAACTATAAGGACTGAATAAAGCAGTACAAATAGATAGCAAATAAATTGATTTTTTAAACATCCATACCTCTTAGTCTATAGCAACGTGCATTATACCCTCTTAGAGCAGGCATTTATGTGAAATGACCTGTAAATAAAAACTTTAAGTCGCGGTATACTGTTAAAAATTAATGAGTTAAAAAGGAAGACGCTTGTGTTTCAGGTATATCATTCTAACCAACTGGCGCTTTTAAAGGATTTATTAGTTGCTTTAATGCAACAAAATCAACAAGCGGACCCCTTTGCAAATGAAACGGTCTTGGTTCAAAGCCCAGGCATGGCGCAATGGTTGCAATTAGAAATTGCACAATCCACAGGTATCAGTGCCAATATCGATTTTCCATTACCTGCTAGTTTTATTTGGCAGCAATTTAAACATGTCTTGAATGATGTGCCCGATAAAAGCCCCTTCAATAAACAATCTATGACTTGGCAAATAATGCAGATCTTACCCGATTGTTTGGAAGATCCTGACTTTTCGGCATTATTACATTACCTTGAAGATGATTCATATCTACGCAAGCGTTTCCAGCTTAGTGAAAAGATAGCCGATATTTATGATCAATACTTGGTATATCGACCTGAGTGGATTGAAGCTTGGGAAAATGCCAGTGAAGATGATTTAAACCAGTGGGCTAATGAAAATCAACCGTCAGTACCAAGCTGGTTAGAAGATCAACGTTGGCAAGCAAAACTATGGAAAAAACTCAGTGAAGCGATTGCTGAGTCCTTTATTACTCAAGGTAAAGCCTATCATCGAGCTGGATTATACAAAGATTTTTTACAAAAATTACAAGATCAAAAATCATTAACTCATTTACCAAAACGTATCTTTGTTTTCGGTATATCAGCTTTGCCAGATTCTTATCTACAAGCTTTATTAGGGCTTGCGGAGCATTGCGATGTGCATTTTCTATTAACCAATCCGTGTCGTTATTATTGGGCCGATATTGTCGATCCTAAATTATTAGCCAAACGTTTTGCGCAGAGTCGTCAGAAGCTAGCGGTTAAACAAGGTCATGTGCAGCAGCTTGAAGATTCAAGTTGGCAAAAAGATGACAGTCATTTGCAGTGGGCAATGAGTGGCGATCAGGACAACGAAGTTGGTAATCCTTTATTAGCCTCAATGGGTAAAATGGGACGTGACTTTTTATTCCAATTGTATTCGCTAGAGCAGCAGGAAGTTGATGCCTTTGTTGATATCGACCGAGATAGTTTATTACATAAAATTCAAGCAGATATTTTAGAGCTGCAAGACAGTAGTCAGGTGATGGATGCTACTCAAAGGCAATTATTAACGATTGATGATCAATCCTTAACAATACATTTATGCCATAGCTTGATGCGAGAAGTCGAAGTATTACATGATAATTTATTGGCGATGTTTGATTCAGAAATGAGTTTAACACCTAAAGATATTATCGTAATGGTGCCTAATATTGATCTCTATGCGCCCTATGTGAAAGCCGTTTTTGCTAGTGTGGAAAGTAATCGTTATATCCCATTTAGTATTTCAGATGTCAGTGCGCAACAAGAAAACCCAATTCTAATCAGCTTCTTAGAATTACTTAATTTAAATCAAAGTCGTTACACACGTGAAGATATATTTTCTTTATTGGAAGTCCCTGCAATTTTGCAGCGTTTTAAAATT
>JBALXF010000276.1:0-4809 GCA_036961085.1 Psychromonas sp. | reverse complement strand
GCTATCCGTATTACTCACCTTCCAACTGGGACGGTAGTGGAATGTCAAGATCAACGCTCACAGCATAAAAACAGAGCACAAGCTATGTCTGTTTTACAAGCGCGTTTACAACAAGCTGAAGATGAAAGAAACAATGCTGAAGAGCAGACCATTCGTCGTAGTTTAGTAGCAAGTGGTGACCGAAGTGAACGTATTCGTACTTATAACTACCCACAAGGTCGTGTAAGTGATCACCGTATCAATCTTACTATTTACCGTTTAAATGAGGTATTAGAAGGTGAATTAGACGCATTGCTTGAACCTATCTTACAAGAAGATCAAGCGGATAAATTAGCGGCTCTATCACAGGGTGCATTTTAATTGCGCATTGATGATGCACTAATTTGGGCTGAGTATTCATTAGTTAATAGTGAAAGTGCATTATTAGATGCACAAGTGCTATTGGCTTTTGTATTAGAAAAAGAAACAGTTTACCTGTTAACTTGGCCTGAGCGTCCGCTCACTAAAGAGCAAAAGAGTGCGTTTGAAGAACTAATTAGTAAACGTATTAACGGCGTACCGGTTGCACATTTAACCGGCATCAGAGAGTTTTGGTCTTTATCGCTTAAAGTAAATGATTCAACCTTAATACCGCGTCCTGATACTGAACGTTTAGTTGAAATCGCGCTTGAGCATTGTTCACCTAATGCCAAGGTTTTAGATCTTGGTACTGGCACTGGCGCAGTTATTTTAGCGCTAGCAAGCGAACTACCTAATGCACAATGTACTGGTATTGATTTTAGTCAGGCAGCGGTTGACTTAGCCAATGAAAATAAACAAGCACTAAACATTAATAATGTTAACTTTAAGCAAAGTGACTGGTTTTCAAATGTTGATGGTTTGTTTGATATCATTGTTAGTAATCCCCCTTATATTGATGAAAATGATCACCATTTGGATCAGGGAGATGTGCGCTTTGAACCATTATCAGCATTAGTTGCTCAGCAGTCTGGTTTGTCAGATATACAAGTCATTGCAGAGCAGGCAAAAAAACACCTTAGTAAGCCAGGCGTTCTGTTATTAGAACATGGTTTTGAGCAAGGCTCAGCAGTACGAGAACTCCTAATTTCGCAGGGATATACTGAGGTTGAAACAAAACAAGATTATGGTAACAACGATCGCGTTACTTTTGGTTTTATAAAATAATAACTACAGCGCATTAAGCGTGGAGAAATTGATGTACAGCATTTTAAAACATACTCATTTAACATTAATACTGATAGCCGTAGTGCTGTTTGTAGCACGTTTTTATTGGATGAAAACAGGTCATGTAAATGACCAAAAAGTGATTTTTAAAAAAATTGCATTACATACTAATCTAACCATTTTTGTTCTAGGCCTGGCTCTTTTAGGCTATTTACAGATCAACCCGTTTGCGAGTGCTAACTATTGGGCATTAGAAAAGATGTTGGGTTTAGTTGCATTCATGGTGATGATGCATACCGCGTTAAATAAAAAGAAAATCAAAAGTATTCAATACCTTGGGTTTGTTGGTTCATTTGGTTGGTTAGTCTACCTCGGGCAGTTAGCGATGACTAAACAAGCAATATTATTAGCAGGTTAAATTGTGACTACAGTTTCTAAAGATGACGGCATTAGCCCGCAAGATTTACCATTATTTATCAATGATGAATTTGATTTTGAAGATAGCTCGATTCTTGATATCGCAGCAATGGTAGAATCAGAAATAACCGGTGTTGATAGTAAAGAGTTTAAAGATGCACTGCGCCTACAGCATCTTGTTATCAAATCTAAATTATCTGGTTTTGCTGTTGCTGATAAAGATAAATTACAAAGATTAGTGGCGTGTTTATATCAGGAGCAAGGCTTTCAAGGTGACTGGAAAGCTTTCTTTAAAGTAAAAAATGCGCTTGTCTCTAAGGTGTTATCTCGTCGAAAAGGGATACCAATTAGTTTAGGTATCTTGTTACTCGACTTCTTAAAGGTCTGTGATTTTGATGCGCAGGGAATATGTTTTCCAAGTGGATTCATTATCAGCGTTCACCTTGCTGATGAAACTATCTATCTAGACCCCTTTACTGGCGAGTTTCCAACTAAAGCACAACTTGAGTTAAAAGTACGTGGTCAGCTAGGTAACCATGCGCGTTTAACGCCAGACATGCTAGAACCAGATAATAATAAAACCATTATTATGCGTTTAATTAATGTTATTAAAGCCTCTTATATTCAAATTGAATCATTAGAGCTGGCATTAGTATGCTGTGATATTTTATTGCGAATCGATCCTGATGATGCTTACGAAATACGTGATCGAGGCTTCTTATTTCAACAGTTAGATTGCTTTAATCTGGCGCGCACTGATTTTGAGTTTTTTATTGACCAGTACCCAAAAGATCCTATTGTTGGTTTGCTAAAGAAGCAAATTGAAAATATGAGTACAAATACAACCAGCCAAATTATTCATTAATTTAAGAGAGCGAATGATGCAACAAAAAATAGTAAAAGTTGGCAATATTGAAGTCGCTAATGACCGTCCATTTGTTTTATTTGGTGGCATGAACGTTTTAGAGTCACGTGATTTAGCAATGAAAATGGTAGAAACTTATGTTGAAGTAACCACAGCATTAAATATTCCTTATGTATTTAAAGCATCATTCGACAAAGCAAACCGTTCTTCTATTAATAGTTACCGCGGTCCTGGTTTAGAAGAAGGTTTACGTATTTTTGAAGAGATCAAAAATACGTTTAATGTGCCAATTATTACAGATATACATGAACCATACCAAGCTGCACCTGTTGCTGAAATTGTTGATGTAATTCAACTACCAGCATTTTTAAGCCGTCAAACAGATCTCGTTAAAGCAATGGCTGAAACTAATGCGGTTATCAATGTGAAAAAAGCACAGTTCTTAGCACCACATGAAATGCAACATATCATCACTAAGTTTAACGAAGCGGGTAATGATGAAATCATCCTTTGTGAACGTGGTAGCTGCTTTGGTTACAATAACCTAGTTGTTGATATGCTAGGCTTTAGCACCATGAAAGAATCAGGTTACCCAGTAATCTTTGATGTAACACATTCACTACAGAAACCGGGTGCGCGTACTGACAGTGCTGATGGTCGTCGTAGTCAAGTTGTACAACTTGGTTTAGCGGGTATGTCGCAATCTATTGCCGGCTTATTCTTAGAGTCTCATCCAGATCCTGCTAATGCAAAATGTGACGGTCCTTGTGCCCTTCCATTAGATAAACTAAAACCTTTCCTAACACAAATGAAACAGATGGATGAACTGGCTAAAAGCTTAGCTGTAATTGATACTGAGTCATAAACTATCAATAACTTATCTATAAGTAATACAACGCGCCTGTTTTTGGTTATCGCTTCTCTCTTGGGAGCAACAGGCGTCGCTTTAGGCGCTTATGCAAGCCACGGGCTAGCAAGTTGGGCAACCATAAAGCAAACTGAATATTTTCAATTAGCAGTGACTTATCAACTATTCCATGCCCTTGCGCTTCTAGCGGTGAGTACCCTTACAATCATTTTCGATAATGTATTTTTAACGGTCAGTAAAATCGCATTTGTATTGGGCATTGTATTTTTTAGCGGCAGTTTGTACTTGTACGTCTTTACTGGCACTAAAATATTAGGTGCGATAACGCCAATCGGTGGTTTGCTATTAATCATTGCATGGCTGTCATTAGCAATAGCGGTTATCAGAAAACAATAATGACTGATTTGAGCCATAAATCAGTTATATAAATTAGAAATACTAAACTTAATTTCGCATTAATAATGTCAATGAAATATTTTATTTCTGATAGTTAAAAATTAAAGGTAAAACAAAAATGTTAGGAATTTTATTATATTGTCGTCCCGGGTTTGAAAACGACTGTGCAAACGAAATACAAGATAAAGCAACAGCTTTAGAAGTATTTGGTTTTGTTAAAACTAAACGTAACAGCGGTTATGTTTTTTATCAATGCTACGATCCTGAACAAGTTGAATACTTGGCAACAAGCATCAACTATAAGCAACTAATTTTCTCTCGTCAGTTGATTGCAGTGAAAGCATTTGTCGATGAACTACCGTTAGATGATCGTATATCACCGATTCTAGAAGTAACACGTAATATGCAGCAAGGTGGTGATTTATATGTGGAAGCACCCGAAGGTGATGACACTAAACCATTGCTAACATTCTGTCGTAAATTTACCGTTCCTTTACGCCAAGCGTTGAAAAAACAAAACAATTTAACTGCAAAAGAAAATCTAAAAAAAATTCGTTACCATCTTTGTTTTTTAGATAATCAATCAGCCTATATTGGTTATGCAGTAGCCGGTAATCGTAGTGAATTTTACATGGGGATTGCGCGATTACGTTCACCAAGTGAAGCACCGAGCCGTTCAACATTAAAATTGGATGAAGCGATTCAAATTTTCCTAACACCTGAAGAGCAGAAAGAACGTTTGCATTCTGGTATGCGCGCCGTTGATCTTGGTGCTTGTCCGGGTGGTTGGACCTATCAGCTAGTTCGCCGTGGCATGTTTGTTACAGCAATCGATAATGGCGCAATGGCACAAAGTCTAATGGATAGCGGCCAAGTTACCCATTACATGGTAGATGGTTTTAAATACGAGCCAGAGCGTAAAAATATTGATTGGCTAGTTTGCGACATGATTGAAAAACCGAAACGAGTTGCGAAATTAATAGCTCAATGGCTAATTGACGGTTGGTGTAAAGAAGCAATCTTTAACTTAAAATTACCAATGAAAAAGCGTTATCAAGAAGCGACTGAAGATATCAAG
>JBALXF010000275.1:0-4843 GCA_036961085.1 Psychromonas sp. | reverse complement strand
CGTCTAAGTAAGCTATTTTTAGAGCAAAAAAAAGCGCTAACGAAAATCGCAGCGCTTTATCTTTGGGTTTAGATTTAATAAAATATTGCCAAGGCAATTATTTTATAAAAGGCGTATTGGTCGTAACATGCATATTCTGTGCACGATGACGCAATAGATGATCTAATAATGTGATCGCCATTTGTGCTTCAGCAATAGGTACAGCTCGAATGCCCACACAAGGATCATGACGTCCTTTAGTGATCATCTCAGTCGCTTCACCATCAGTGGTGATAGTACGGCCAGGAATAGTCAGACTCGATGTCGGTTTTAAAGCAATATGTGCAATAATATCTTGCCCGGTAGAAATACCACCTAATATGCCACCAGCATGATTTGACAAGAAACCTTCAGGTGTCATTTCATCTCTGTGTTCAGTGCCTTTTTGATTAGCAACAGCAAAACCGTCACCAATCTCCACGCCTTTAACAGCATTAATACTCATTAGAGAATGCGCTAACTCTGCATCTAAACGATCAAATACAGGCTCACCTAAACCAACAGGAACGCCAGAAGCAACCACTGATACTTTAGCGCCAACTGAGTTACCTTCTTTAATCAAGGCTTTCATATAATCTTCAAGCGCTTCAATTTTAGAGGTATCTGGGAAGAAAAATGGATTATTTTCCACTTCATTCCAGTCAATAACATCAGGAGTAATATGCCCCAATTGACTTAAGTAACCACGTATCTCAATACCAAACTGTTCATGCAAATATTTCTTCGCAATCGCACCTGCCGCAACACGCATTGCCGTCTCACGTGCAGATGAACGACCACCACCACGGTAATCGCGGTGACCAAACTTTTGATGATAAGTATAATCAGCATGACCAGGGCGAAACAGATCTTTAATCGCAGAATAATCTTTAGAGCGCTGATCTGTATTTTCAATCATCAAGCCAATACTACAACCCGTTGTTTTTCCTTCAAAAACACCAGATAATATTTTAACTTGATCGCCCTCTTGGCGCATTGTCGTATAACGAGATTGTCCCGGACGACGACGATCTAAATCATGTTGGAGATCTGCTTCACTAATCTCTAGATTAGGTGGGATACCATCAACAATACAACCTAGTGCCGCTCCATGACTTTCACCAAATGTGGTTACTTTAAAGAGTTGACCAATACTGCTTCCTGCCATTTTTTATTCCTCTATTAAATCTATAACGTAACGTTGCAATCGATGTTAAATATCAACTTTATTGAGTTGCTCTTTGGTTAACACAAACACGCCGTGTCCACCCGCAGCAAACTCAATCCATGTAAATGGAATATCTGGGTAAGCTTCTTGTAAATGTACTTGTGAATTACCTACTTCAACAAATAATACACCATTATCATTTAGTTTTGAGCTCGCTTGTTGCAGCATTTTTCGTACTAAATCTAAACCATCAAAACCACAAGCTAAACCTAATTCAGGTTCATGTTTGTATTCATCAGGAAGATTCGCCATATCTTCGGCATCAACATAAGGTGGATTAGAAACAATTAAATCGTATTTTTCATTTTCAATGCCAGAGAATAAATCTGATTGAATTGGAAATACTTGTTGCTCTACACCATGACTTTGAATATTAATTTCAGCAACTTCAAGCGCATCATCTGAAATATCTACAGCATCAACTTCTGCTTCTGGGAATGCATAAGCACATGCAATCGCAATGCAAGCACTACCAGTACAAAGGTCTAAAATTCGTTTCGGAGACTGTTCCACCCAAGGTGAAAACTGTGCATCAATTAACTCAGCAAACGGTGAACGAGGAACCAATGTACGCTCATCAACATAAAACTCGAGTCCTGCAAACCATGCTTTATTAGTAAGGTATGCAGTAGGAATACGTTTTTCAATACGTGTAACGATCAATGCCACCAGCATTCTTCGCTCACGTATGGTTAAACGCGATTGAAGAATAATGCTATTACTATCAATTGCTAAATGCAGCGATGGTAAAATAAGTTGTACAGCTTCATCCCATGCATTGTCTGTACCATGCCCATAAAATAGCTCTGCACGATTAAATTCACTGGTTGCCCAACGCAACATATCTTGTACGGTAAGCAGTTCGTTCACGGCTTCTTCACTAAAAATCGTATCCAATTTATTCTCCAAATAAGGTAGACTTGCCCTATAAAAAAACAGCTATGGAAAGACTATGACAGATAAAAATAAAAATGATGACTTTTCACTGTTTAGTGCTGAGTTTTCGGGTATCAAAAAGTTACAACAGGATACCATAAAACTTCCGACTAAAAACATGAAGAAAAAGCAGGTAGTCAAACAAATTCGCGAAGAGTCTTTTGAAACAAATCATTTCTCCGATGGCTTTGAACCACATTTGGCTGAAGAAGGACCAGTACGTTATAGCCGCCAAGATGCGGATAAATATCTAGTGAAACAATTACGTCGTGGCGATTTTTCACCAGAGATCATTTTAGACTTGCATGGCTTAACTCAAGATGAAGCAAAACGTGAATTAGGTGCATTAATAACTTGTTGTAAAAAAGAAGGTTTGTACTGCTGCAGTGTCTTACATGGCGTTGGTAAGCATATCCTGAAAAAACAGGTTCCGTTGTGGTTAGCTCAGCACCCTGATATTTTAGCTTTTCATCAAGCACCGTTAGAATTCGGTGGTCATGGGGCTTTATTGGTATTAGTAGAACTTGCCGACTGGCAGATGAAACGTGAGCATGACAAATAACGGCTGAATACTCAGCCATAATACGGATGTTTTACAGGTACTTTACAGAGAGTTATCGTGATACCGAAAATAATTATTTTTATATAGCCTGATGATGTTCAATAATAGTTAGTATCAGCATAGTAAGTATCAAAAACTAATTAGTCACTTTTTTGCATGTGATAATTAGTCAGTTCTTGCCCTCTAATCTCATTGCTTTTCTGACTCATTACCTGAAAACCAAAGTGCTCAAAAAATGGCTTTGCTGTAATACTTACTTGAGAATAATATTGTTTAATTTTTAATTTTTTGCCAGCCTCAAAAATATGCGCAAACAGTGCACGGCCAATACCTTGTTTTTGTTTTTTATCATGACAAAAAAAATGGTCGATATAACCATCATTTTGCAAATCCGCATAACCAACAATTTCACCGTCAATTTCTGCAATAAAGGGCTCAATATCTGCCATTCTTTTATTCCAGATAAACATGTCCATCGAATCAGGAGCCCAAGCTTCGACTTGTTGCTGAGTATAATCCTGAATATTAACATTTCTAATGGTATTAAAAAAAAGCAACCAAGTTGCCTGTGCATCTTGCTCAGTGTATTTTCTGATGTTGATCATAAATAATTTCCGAAGATGATAAATCAAGTACTTGTACTATACCCCTTATCAATTTAGATGCAAAAATGACATCCTCAGGCAGATTTTCACGGGCAAGGTCTAATACCAAAAGTTTAACCACGAAGTCGCTACGCTACTCAGAGAACACCAAGAAAACCTAACAAAATGGGGGGAGGTGATTATCTTTCTATTACTTCGTACCTTAGTGGTTAATTGCTTTTGAATTCGCAAGGCCGAGATTAATTAACACAGGCTCTCATATCCGCTTGTGATTGCTTCACGAGAGAAAAATTCAAAATAGACATAATTAGGTAAGTGATTGTTGCAACCATAAAGACTAAGCTCCAAGCTCCAATCTGCCAGCAATAAATCAACACAAAACCACCTATGCTACTGCCGCTGTAATACATAACAAGATAAAGCGCGGTTGCCGTAGATTTCCCCTGCTTTACATTTTTTCCAACATAGCCATAAGCCAGAGAGTGAATAAAAAAAGCACCGCTGCTTAATAAAAATAAGCCAATAAAAATGGCAAACATACTTTCTACAAATAAAACCATTAGCGCAATAAAGCAAACTAGTGCGCCAACAAAGATACCGGATAAAGATGAATAGTGTTTATTCCAAAGACCACTTAATTGGGATGATAATGTGCCCCCTAAATAACACAGAAATATGAGTGAAGTGATACTTGCTGGTAGTAATATTGGCGGTGCTGACAATTTGAAGCCCATGATGGTATAAGTACTGATAAGTATCGCAAAATTTAGTCCACCAATAATGGTAGCAATAAATATTTTAGGATCTCTAATATGATTTAGCAGCTGCCTATTGTGATGAAAAAAACGCGTATTTTGTGGTACAAAATTTTTCTGCTTAATAATTAATGGAAAAACAAATATCAACGCCAAGATACTCAAAATAGACATACTCAATATTGTCCACTTTAAGCCAACAACGTCAGTCATTACGCCACCAAAAATTCGACCACTGATCCCGCCTAAGCTATTGGCGCTGATATAAGTTCCAAGCGCCACCAACAAAGCTTGTGGTTCAAGCTCTTCTGCCATATATGCAACGGCAACAGCAATGAACCCCGCTAGAGAAACGCCTAATAAGGCACGTAATAGGATTAAATGTGATAGCTCTTGGCTGAAAAACATTAATAAATTAACAAAAGGAATTAATAATAAGCTGGTTAACATAACTGGGCGTCGCCCATAAACTTCAGAAATGATTGCCCAAGGGATCAGAGAAAACGCAACGGCTAAAGTGGTGCTAGAAAAAAGCCAATTAACCTCTATTTCAGAGGCATTAAATTGCCCCATAAAATATGGCAACAGCGGTTGAAAATAATACAAATTACAAAATATCAAAAACGAGCTAACCCCGAGACCTAGCGTCACTTTTTTATATAAAGGCGAATGTAATTCAATCATTTGTGAACCCTAATTAACGTTATTGATACTAGGTTAGTCATTCACTGCTAATATT
>JBALXF010000274.1:0-4855 GCA_036961085.1 Psychromonas sp. | reverse complement strand
CAGCCCCATACTTTTTCCATATTGACTTACTGGATCATATTGATCATCCAGCAAGCTGGACTTGATATGAGGGTACCGGAAAATGGCTTCTGAATTCCAGTTATTGAGGATGGGGTTATTTTTATCTAGCAAGCAAACTAAGGCTTCATCAATCATACGTTTCTGCATAAAACGAGGGTTGGCTTTTAGTCCTGCTCCAATGAGCATATCCAGTTTGCCACTATCTAGTTTTTGATAGGCGTTTTTGTCCAGTATCTGCACATCAACAATGATATTCGGGGCCTCATAATTAATCGCGTTAAATGCCTTTGAAAGGTATGAAGCAACAATAAAATCATGGGTTTGGATGCGAAAACGAGCATGGACTTGTGAAAGTTCTAAGTTTTTTGGGGTTAGTAAAGAGTCTATTTCACCAAGGATAAACCTGAGTTTTCCGGATAACTCAAGTGCCCGTGCCGTAGGCTCTAATCCCTTGGCATTTCGTATAAAAAGGGGATCATCGAATGCAACTCTCAGCCGAGAAAGCGTGTGGCTCATTGCAGATTGGGTAACATTCATTTTCTGTGCCGCACGTCCTACATGCTGCTCTTCAAGTAATGCCCGTAAAGATTTCAGCAGATTCAGGTCGACCTTAGATAGATGATTTGTATTCATAATGCTTATTAGTTGTAATCAGTTCAATTAATAATGATACAGATTTAAACTCTAATCAACCTAATAAAACGGAAAAACAAAATGAATATTTTAATTACAGGAACAAGTAGTGGATTTGGTAGGGAAATAACGATCGCCCTAGCTCAATCAGGTCATCGTGTTTATGCCGCGATGCGTTGTATAAAAGGTAAAAACAAAGCAAGTGCAGAAGTCTTTGTTGGCTTGTCAGATAGCTTAGAAGGTCAAATCATTCCATTGGAAATGGACGTAACTAGCGATGATTCAGTAGAAGACGCAGTGACTACTGTACTGGATGATTTATCAGGCACGCTTGATGTGGTGATTAATAACGCAGGGTGTTATATCGGAGGTTTAAATGAAACATTTTCATCCTCACAAGTTCAGCATATGTTTGATATCAACCTGCTAGGGCCACTGCGCGTTATGCGAGCAGTATTACCGACGATTCGTCAGCAGGGAAAAGGGACTATTATCAATATCACCAGTAGTCTTTCAAAGTTTGTACTGCCCCTCAGTGGTCTCTATACGGCAAGTAAAACAGCGTTGGAGACCGTCACAGAAAGTTACGCCTATGAACTCGCTCCGCTTGGCATTGAAGTTCTAATCGTGCAGCCTGGCTCTTTTAATACAGGCATCATGGATAAATCGCCAGGTCCAGATGAGAGTGAACGAGCTAGCGGTTACGGTGCCACGCTGAATCAAACAGAGAATATGATTCAGCGATATATGGCATTGGTTCAGGATAGCTTTTTCAATAGCTCGGCAAAGGTAGTTGCCGAATCAGTCGTTGCTTTATTAGAGCGTTCCTACGGTAGTCGGCCTTTCCGAACTATTGTCGATCCATCTAGTTTAGGTGAGCAAGTCGCATTATTAAATGATCACATTGAAAATGCTCAACATAAATTTCTTTGTTCTGTAAATATCGAACAAATGGCTAATATCAAGGAAACACAACAATGAATACTTTATTAATTACAATTAGTGCTTTGCTTTCAGCATTCTTTTTATTTGCAGGTTCAATAAAATTGCTGGGCTGGCAGAAAATGATTTTCGAAAAACAGCTTGAGTTCTTTCACTCTTACGGACTCAACCGCCAGATAATGGCTTTGGTCGGTACAGTTGAGTTGTTTGGAGCAATTACAATCTGGCTTCAAAGCAGCATATTCGGATTGCTAGGAGCTATGGCGCTGCTGGGTACTTCTTTAGGGGCTATCTGTTTCCATCTGCGTTTTGACACTTGGAAAGATGGCATCCCTGCTTCGGTAACATTGATACTCTCAGGAATTGTTATTTATTTTAGTTAGGAAAGCGTTTTAGTTTAATTAATAGCGATGGGATATAACTTCAGCATTGCATTTTAAGCAATCATGCTTTGTTTTTTGCCATATTCTAATCCTTTATGGCAAAGGTTATTGTCTTCATCTAGAAATAACTTACAGAAATCAAAGGAAAAAAATGAATACTATAAAAACAGCAACTGTCGCCTCATGTTTTTCAGTGACAGCGAAAATCATCATCAAAAATCTTATCGCGTCTGGCACACAAGTTGTAGCTTTTGGGCGTAAAGGGGATGAGGTGCGAGCTAAAGAAATGGAAGTGAAATACGGTGGCAAACTAACCGTTCTTCTTGGTGATCTTGCAAATGAGGAAGAGAGCAAGGCTCTTGTAGCAAAGACAATCGATATTTTAGGTAAAATCGAAGCGCACTACCATTGTACTGGTATTTACACGTGGAGACATTGGAAGGAGATCGAAGTTAAAGAAGTTGAACAACTATTCAATGCTAACTTCATGACGGCTTTTGTGTTTGGTCGTGAGATTTTTAACACCATGGAAAAAAACGATGGGGGTTCTATCATGTTCGTTTCGGCTCGTGACAAGATTCGTAACATTCCGGCAGGTTTCGGCCCTTACATGGCGTCTAAAATGGCATTGAATGGCCTTGTAGAAAGTATGGCAGCCGAAGGTGTTGAGCATGGCATTAAGATAAATGCCATACTTCCCACTATTATTAATACGGAAGTTAACCGAATGGCGATGCCAGATATTGATCACTCCACTTGGGTCGATCCGGCAGAGATGGCTGAATTAATGGTTGAACTTACTCAGCCAACGAAAACGAATCTAAGCGGTGCTCTTATTGCGTTTAATGCGAAAATGCATTAATCCGAAAGCTTAAACGTCCACTCTGTTAAACATTAAGTAAGGTAAAAAATGACCAAACATGCAGTTGTAACAGGTGCTTCAAAAGGTATTGGTAAAGCGGTCGCTAAATATCTTGCCACTCAAGGCTATGATCTAACGCTGATAGCAAGAAATACGGAGGCACTGAATCAAGTTCGTGTAGAAACACATTCAGACTTTCCCAATTTGAGCGTTGATGTTCACTCTATCGACTTGTCCGATTACAATAACGCTTATAAAAAGCTTATTACTATTGCGAAACAATTAGATAGGATTGATATTGTTTTTAATAATGCCGGCGTATTTACGTTGGGAACGTTAAATATCGATCTGGATGACTTTTCTAATATGATCGATATTAATGTAAAAGGCTTATTTATTGTTGCAAAAGCGTTTGGCAATAAGATGAAAGTACAAAAACACGGATACATATTTAATTTAGGCTCTATGGCTGGCAAGCAGACCTTTGCTACTGGTGGTGGCTACTGCGCGTCTAAATACGCAGTGGTCGGCTTTAATGGTGCATTGCACCAAGAGCTTAAACCTTACAATGTTAAGGTGACAGCGATTTGCCCAGGGGTGATTGATACGGACATGACTAAAACCTTCGATACGCCAAAAGAAGAGAAGATGGGAACGGAAGAAATAACGAAAGCAATAGGCTATTTGCTAAGCTGTGGGCCTAATACAAATGTTGAAACGTTAGATCTAACTTAGCTACTATTGTTGCGTAAACTTTTGCTGCAATGCGTAGTGTTTGGATTGTGGGAAGAAGGATTGTTGCGATAATTGCTATACAGAAATCAGCTGATATTGTTATTTTCTTTCTTTTTTTCATAGTGAAATACTGTTTTGAATCATCGACAACGAGGTATCAGTAAATGATCAAACGCTTACAATATTTTAATGCAGTTGTTGAGGCCAAAAGTATTTCGGAGGCCAGTCGCGTTTTTGATGTGCAACCCTCTTCAATTTCTCGACAGCTCGCAGTATTAGAAAATGACCTTGGGGTTCGGCTCATTAATCGTAATAGTCGAAATGTATCTTTGACAGAAGCTGGTAACCGCTTCTACAGCTATTCTAAACAAATTATTTCTGAGCTAGATGAAGCCAAGCGCGTAGTTAATGACTTACAACAAATCCCAAAAGGAATGCTAAATATCAGTGCTACAGTTGGATTCGGAGAAGCAGTGATCATTCCCTTGATTCCTAAGTTTAAAGCCAAATATCCTGAAATCAGTTTGAGGGTAGAGCTTACTGAGAGAGTTGTCGATCTAATAGAAGAAAATGTAGATGTCGCTATTCGAAGCGGTATCTTGTCTGATTCTTCAATGATCGCAAAAAAACTGTCTACAAATGATTTTATATTATGCGCTAGCCCAACTTATCTGAAAGAAAATGGTACTCCATTGACACAGGAGGAGTTAGCTAACCATCTTTGTATTAAATACGGTTATGCTGGCTGGGGAGATTGGTTTTTAAAAGGTGAAAAAGCAGAAAAAATTGAGGTTAAAAACTCTATAGAAATCAATACTGTTAATGGGCAAAAACAAATGATCTTAAACCATGGTGGCTTAGCTTTAATTCCATTTTGGGCTGTAAAGAATGAATTGCAGAATGGGCAGCTTGCTCAAGTTATACATGAGCGCAGCTTTTGTCCACATGGAAAAGATACGGCAGCTTATGCTATTTTTCTAAGACGAGAACTTATTTCTCCTAAAATAAGAGTGTTTATGGACTTTTTGAAAGACCACTTAGGTTAAAAGATTTGAGTGTCCAGACCTACTGGTAATCTTGTTTTTCTGTTTTTCTGTTTTTCTGTTTTTCTGAAAATTTAAAACTAAAGAACTGCTCCTGACAGCTTCCAAACGTCCACTCATTCACAAAAGCAAAATTGCAGCGCGATATTAGAGTAAAGAACCTAAGTCGCTTTGTGCCCCATTATAAGATGAGTTGTCTACAAATATAGTTAATACTGTTATGTAGACATGCACTC
>JBALXF010000273.1:0-4911 GCA_036961085.1 Psychromonas sp. | reverse complement strand
CTTAAGATAGAAATGAACTGCTTTCTGCTATTGTCAATTTATCTGACTGAGTCGAACAAATATAATCAAACACCTCTTGACCCAAAGTTCGACCAGCCCCTTTTACTTTTATATTCCCGTCACTTTATCAATCATAAATTATTCATAAAACCTAAAGTACATAACTTACCCAAGCGCCAATCCACTGAATAATTACCGCTAAAGCATTAATCGGATTTCCTTCATCAGTAATGACTGTGACTGAGGCTAAACTCCCTGGTTTACGTAAATTTTGTTTAGCTTCTTTAGGAAATTTAATCTTTATAGTATAAAGGTTTTTAGCCCCGAGAATGCTATCAATACTATCAACATTACTATCAGCAAATATTTGCCCTTGAGTTAAAGAAGTGGGTACGATTGAAACTTCCGATTCATAAACCTTACCTGGTGACATGCTAAAAGTGACTAATACACGTTGTCCTGCTTCAATGCGACCAACACCATTTTGTTTTAAATTAACTGAGAGCCAAATATCTTCTATTGAAGTAAAATCAACAACTGAAACTAAAGTAGAAGCTCTTTGTCCTTCTCTAAGCGTGCTAATTGATACAAAACCGTCTGCAGGTGCAACCACTAAGGTTCTTTCTAAATCATATTTTGCCATATCAAGGGAGCTTTTAGCTTGGTCCATATCTGCTTCGAAAACATCAACACTGCGTTTAGCCACCACTTTTTTTTCAAATAACTCTTTTTGATCTTCAAATTTAAATCTTTTATAACGATAATGCGCTTCTTTTCGATTAACTGCATATTGATATGGCAGAGTATCTATTTCAAATAATTTATCCCCTTTAGCCACTTTCTTTGAATCTTCAATAAACACTTTTTTTATCTGGCCGCTCACTTCTGGATAAATTTTTTGCGAATAAGCAGAAACGACGGCTGTACCTGAGGCCGGCGTATAATGCTGTAATGCCCCAATCACAATAATGGCAATACTTATTGCACCACCCCAGACTATATACTTCCATAATCTAGTGAAAGTAAGCACTTTAAATTTAAAAAAGACCAACCAAACAATTAGAGCATATAAACCTAATACTATGAGCATAAAAATTCCCCTTAGACGATTTTCATTAGTACAATTAATAATAAAATTAAGCGTGGGTGTTCCCGTAACAGTATGATTTATAATAGTAAAGCATCATATTGCCGATTTTTTTATTGGCTCTATTGCAATATGTTGCAACAGAGCTAGTTGTTAGGTATGTATTAACGAGCAACAAATTGGTAGATCATATGCACTTTAAAACTTACTTAGAAAACACCCAAGGAAAGCTGCATGCTAGGTTAGAAGCTACTAATGGGCGACTCTATTGTTGCTATAAAGCTGGCTCTACTTATTGCGTTCTCGGATCGTTGCTGCGGACTCCACATTGTATGAGCTTATCGTTGAAGACTAAGTTAAATGTGTTATAGCCAAGCCTCCTAATCATTAACTGAACCTATTAACAACGCTCAGCTAAGACTTACCTCTCTAGCGGGGCTGCTAAGATAAAATCAACGAGCGTGCCTTTGGGTAATTCAATATCATCACCCTTGGTTAAAATTGATGCGCCAATACCCACCTTGGCGCCTGTTTTCGCACCATCACTACCATCAACCAATCCCCCGATAGCGGCTGCTCGACCTGTTTTCCCAAGACTTGATTTTGCAGTGTTTTGACCTTCCCCGCCAACAGGCTGAGTTCTAATGGGCACCATCACATCATCAATTGAAATATCACTAAGTTCGAAAGTCATTGATGCAGACCCAGCAACACGTCCGGCTTTTTTTACCTCGGTTAAGACGCCATAAACTTGTGCCCCTTTAGGCGCAACCACAACATCCCCCGCCATTAAGTTGGCTTCAAGTACCGCGGTAAACCGTTGCCCGGTTTTATTGTTTCGTGAATTGACCGACTCTGCCATGCGTACAGTTAGCGTTGTCCCTGCTGCAACGGTTACCGCGCCTGCCGGTTGCGCTGTGGCTGGTGCTGCTGCAGTGTTTGTTTTAGCTGCGCTACTATCGAGATCAATTGTGGCAATGTTTGCTGCAGGAATGCTCATTTCAATACCATTAACATCCATCACCAGTATTTCATTATTTTGACTTTTTATTTCACCTTGATAACTACTGCCGTCTTTTAACACAACGCTAGCAGCATGGGTCATTGAAATAGAAATAAAACCAATAAGTATGATGCCTAATATTTTATCTTTGTATGTCATAAATAGTCCTATTGTAGATATTGTTATTATTTATCAGTTGATTATCGGGTAATGGATAATGCCCGATGTGACTCTGCTGAGGGAGAGGTGCAGAATATAAATCTTTGTGTGTCCAGTCATCTGGCGTACCCAAAGTTATTAAGTTGAACCAATGCTGAATAATTAAGTAAAAACCTCACCCCATGCCCAGTATCAACAAGTTGACAGTCCCTCCTAGGACATAAGAACTGATTGAGGGGTAGCGTCAAATGTGTTACGAAAATATTCAGAAAATTTCCCTAGGTGGCCGAAGCCATAGTTATAGGCGATTTCGCTGACAGTGGTTTCATTTGGTTCCGAATTAAGTAATTCAAAATAGGCCTGAATAACCCTTCGTTGACGAATAAACGCCATTGGGCCCACACCATGTTTTAATAGGAAGTAACGAGAAAGTGTTCTAGCGCTACATCCTGTTGCAATGGCGAGCGTCTCTCTGGTTATTTTTTGTTTAAGGTTTGCACAAATATAATCTTCAGCATTACTTAGTATCCGTAGATTAAGCTTAGAACTGCTCGGAATTTCAGCTGTTTCATGGTGAATATGATCTATAAATGTGTAAAGAAGATCATCTTCTAAGGTGTTTAATGAAAGTTGACTTAGATTGTTATTACAAGCCGCACCCGTCCATGCTCTCGCTAAATTTTTTAGTAATTGATTACTGTTATCTTGACACAAAAGTCTAGAACTAAGTTCGTAATGGTCTGGAATGTCTTTTTGCAAGGTATTTTCAGCGTAAGAGTTTAATTCTTTGCGGTAAAAGGCAGCGACTAAAAATTGAGTTTTAGATTCATTATATAATTGAAGTGGGCGGTCGAGATCTAAAATATGTGCTGAATTAGGTGTATGTTTTTGTACTTTACCAAAATCTTTTGTATTAAAAGAGGTCCCTATCGGGACAGTCAGACCATAAAAAAAATCCTGGGGGGCTTTTTTAACAATAAATGACTTGGACTGTAGAAAAAACAATCCGACCGAACCTAAGTTCTGGACTTGTATATTGGCATTAAAATGAGTCCCAGTAGCTGGGCGAATCGACATATCTCCAGCAATAGGAAGAAGAAACTCTTCTAATAATTCAGGTTCGTTAAAATTGAGTTTATTCATATTTATTTATAAGACACCCTAAGCGTATATTTCTAGATATTATTAATTGCTAAAGCCTAAGTTACAACCCTGAAATTTTCAATTATGAGTACATTTATTAAAGCTAATTATAGTTAAAATGTTGTCCTCCATACAAAAATAAAATCCCTTAACTCAACTGTCCCAAAAGTGATAGCTCTTTACTACGGGAGTGCTATTACTTATTGATTGTGTAAATAAATATTTTATTGTCTAGTTTATGACATAGGCAATACTAGGCGATTCTAATAAAACGATTCTAATAAAAGGAAATTATCAATGAAGCTTCGAGGAAAACATATACCTCCCATGCTTATCACTGGTTCATTGCTTATCCTGAGTGCTGCTACTACAGCCGAAAATGCGTCAACCTCCCTCGCAACGGTTAATAATACGACCTGCGTTTGCAGTACTTTGATCTCCATGGTGCAGACCGCTACCGCGTGGCACCGGATGGTGCTTTTATAGAGGCGCTGTCCCGAATTGGTTGGGGTAAGCCCTACGACTGGGGCGTCGGTGTCAGCGTGCGTTTTAGCTATTAAGTTTTAATTCAAAAATAATGTTCGTAATAGATTTTTGATATCAGTTTTCCTGTATCTATGAAGAGATTTATAATATGAAAATTAAAATTAAAAATAAAATAATTAATAGCGCTATAAATGTCACTATATTAAGCGTCTTTTTAATACAACCTGCCACTGCTGCAACGACAGATGATGAATGGCAATTTCAACTTGCCCCGCTTTTTTTATGGGGAGTCAGTATAGATGGAAATGCCTATGCAGGGCCGATCACAGCACCACTTGGTCTGTCTTTTACAGATGATGTTTTCGAAAATCTAGAAGCCGTTTTTACTTTCCATTTTGAAGCTAAGAAAAATAAACTCCTTATATTTGCGGAGTATCAGTACGTTGATTTAACACCAACGGTGACATTTGCAAACGGTGATAGCGCTGCCATAGGCTTTGAAAATATCATCGGCGAATTAGGGGGTGGGTATCTGATTTCAAGTACACAGAAAACAGATTGGGAACTATTAGGCGGTATACGCTATACCAAACAAACATTATCTGCCACTGGTTTACCATCACCTCCATTACCCGTAACAGATATTAAAAGCGGTGACACTTGGTATGACCTATTTGCTGGCGGACGTGTTTCCTATCATTTTGCGCAAAACTGGAAAGTCATTACCCGTGCAGATATAGGAACGGGCGATTCTAATTTAGTGTGGAATATCGCAGCCATGGTCGATTATCGTTTTAAAGAATGGGGCTCGGTATTTGCGGGCTATAAAGCGATGGATTATGATTTTGACAATGATCAACCGGGAACCGATGGTTATGCGATCGACTTAAGGATGCGTGGTCCGTTACTGGGTTTAAATATTATTTGGTAATTATTGGAGAGTCTGCATTTTGGATGCAGCAAATCCGAACCCAGTCAAAATGAGCATTCACGGAAAGTGGTCAAGTTAATTTAGTCTCTTACTTTTAGTTTG
>JBALXF010000272.1:0-4922 GCA_036961085.1 Psychromonas sp. | reverse complement strand
CCATCTCTATTGTCTATTACAGTAAAAAACAAAAATTAGTGCCCGTCGATAGTGATGAAAAGCAGCTTTACATCGTCCGCAGTGGTGCATTTGAGGTAACAACTGAAGATGGAGAGTTAATAGATAGGGTCAGTGATGGTCAATTTTTTGGTTTTAGTGGCATGCTGTCTGGTGAAGAAGTCATTAATAAAGTACATATTTTAGAAGATGGTTTAGTTTACTTATTACCTATAATTACTTTTGATGAATTACGTGCAAGCAGTCGTCAATTTGATCGTTTTTTTAATCAAGCTTTTGCTAAGCGTTTACGTCACCAAGGTAAAATAAAAAATAATAGCCTAACGACAAGCCGAGTTTCTTCAATAACCTCATCACTACTTATTAGTATTGATAGCAACTCAAATATTCAACAAGCAGCACAATTGATGTCAGAAAAACGTGTTTCATCTTTACTAATTATTGACGATGAAAAATTATCCGGCATTCTAACCGACCGAGACTTAAGAAATAGAGTATTAGCAAAAGGCTTAGACGGCTCAATGTTAATTAAACAAGTGATGACTTCAGAGCCAAGTACGTTACCTAAAAATGCACTCATTTTTGAAGCAATGTTGCAGATGAGTGAAAAAAATATTCACCACTTACCTGTTATTGAAGATGGTAAACCGATTGCCATGCTAACCAGCACCGATATCATGCGTAGCCAAAGTTCCCAGCCTTTATTGTTAATTGGACAAATTGATAGACAAAATAGTTTGCAAGAAATCGTTAATGTCAGTTTACAGATCCCTCTCTTATTACAAAATTTAATCAGTAGTGATGCCAAAGCCCAGGAAGTCGGACGCATTCTAACCACGGTAACCGATGCGCTAACACGTCGTTTGATTACAATCGCACAGCAGGAACTTGGCCCACCACCAATGCGATTCTGTTGGTTATCTTTTGGCTCACAGGCACGCCAAGATCAAGCTGCCGGATCAGATCAAGATAATGCATTATTATTCGAACGTACGCCGAATCAAAGCGAGCATCAGTATTTCCAAAAACTAGCAGAAAAAGTATGTCATGGTTTAGACCAATGTGGTTTTATCTATTGCCCAGGCAATATTATGGCGCAGAATCCTGAGTGGCAATTATCACTAGAGCAGTGGCAAACTAAATTTATTAACTGGGTGAAAACACCACAACCTAAAGCTTTACTGAATGCCACTATCTTTTTTGATATGCGCGCCATTTCCGGCCCCGAAGATCTATTTTCTGCATTGCAAGATAAAGTCCTTAAGGTCACTAAACATAATGATATCTTTTTAGCCGCGTTAACTTCTAATGCAACACAAGAAACACCACCACTTGGCTTCTTTAGAAACTTTGTCGTAGAAAGAGATGGTAGCGAAGTAAAAGGCATTGACTTGAAACATAAAGGCATTGCTTTAATCAATGATATTGCAAGAGTATATGCCTTATATTCAGGGATAAAAGAGGTCAATACTTATAAAAGATTGGCATCCTTGTTAAAGAACAAAGATATAGATTCACAGGTGATACGTAACCTGCTCGATGCTATCGAATTTATTGCTCACCAACGATTAAGCAATCAAGGTTACCAATATGTAAATAGCTTTCCTATCTCCAATTATTTACTGCCAGAAAACTTATCTTCATTAGGCAGACATCAATTAAAAGATGCTTTTAAAGTTGTTCATGAAGCACAAGTTGGTATCAAACTAAAATTCTTAAGGCAGTTCTAAATGTTGAATAAATGGTTAATTAAAGGGAAATGTAAGTGGCAGGCAGCGAATTGTAGCAACAATGAATTGAAGCTATACAACAAAGCGTTTTTATCTTTATTGGATTTACCTGTTAACAAAATCCCACTATTGGCTTTAGATCTAGAAATGACCGGCTTAGATCCGTTAAAAGATCAAATTATTAGTATTGGTACAGTGCCGATTATTGACGGTAAGATTTGTTTAGCACAAGCACAGCATAAGCTATTGAAAATAGAAGGTAGCGTAGGACAGAGCGCCACCATTCACGGTGTATTAGATAATCATTTACAACAGGCATTAACCCTCCAGGAAGCGTTGCAATGGTTACTCGAGCAAGCGACAGGGAAAATAATCGTCGCTCATCATTCACCATTAGATCTTCGATTTATCGAGCAGGCACTAAAAAACAATTTTAATGAGAAATGTAAGCTATTTGCATTTGATACATTACAAATAGAACGCAAACGTCTGTTACGAAAACAAGAGATGATTAAAAATGGAGAGTTGCGTTTGGGGGCTTGCCGAGAGCGTTACTCATTGCCCGTATATAACGCACACAATGCTTTGATTGATGCACTAGCATGTGCAGAATTATTATTGGCTCAAATAGCCGCTATTGCTGGAGAAGAGGAGATAAAGGCAGCTGATCTAATTAGTTAATGAAATCAGCTACCACTATTACAGGAAGTTAAAGCTTAACCACCCCAAGTGTCACGTAAAGCAACAGTACGGTTAAATACTAAATGCTCTGCCGTTGAATCTTCACTATCAGCACAGAAGTAACCTTCACGTTCAAATTGATACGCTTTTTCAGCTTGCGCGTCAACTAAACCGGCTTCAACATAACCATGCTTCACAACTAGTGATTCAGCGTTTAGTACTTGATGGATATCTTCTGCAACAGCAGGGTTCTCAACTAAGAATAAACGGTCATAAATTCGGAATTCTGCCGTTTTGTTCTCAGCTGCGCTAACCCAATGGATAACGCCCTTCACTTTACGTCCGTCTTCTGGATTTTTACCTAATGTTTGTGGATCGTATGAACAATGAATTTCAGTAATATTTCCTGCTTCATCCTTCACTACATCATCAGCTTTAATCACATAAGCATTACGTAAACGAACTTCTTTACCTAAAACTAAACGTTTGTATTTTTTATTAGCTTCTTCTCTGAAGTCTGCACGGTCAATAAATAGCTCACGAGAGAAAGGTAATGTTCTGCTTCCCATGGTTTCATCTTTAGGATGAGCAGCAGCCGTTAATTGTTCAATGTTATTTTCATCAAAATTAGTAATGATGACTTTAACCGGATCCAGTACAGCCATCGCACGTGGGCCGTTCTTTTCAAGATCTTCACGTACACAAGCTTCTAACGAAGCTAGTTCAACTGTGTTCTCTTGCTTAGTAACACCAATACGCTTAGAAAACTCACGTAATGAAGCAGCAGGAAAACCACGACGACGCATACCAGAGATTGTTGGCATACGAGGGTCATTCCAAGCTGTCACAATATTCTCTTCAATCAACGCATTCAATTTACGCTTAGAAGTTAACGTATATTGTAAGTTCAGGCGTGAAAACTCAATCTGACGGGGTTTACATTCGATACTAATATTCGCCAGTACCCAGTCGTATAATGGACGGTGATCTTCGAATTCAAGCGTACATAAACTATGTGTGATCCCTTCGATTGCATCAGAAATACAATGAGTAAAATCGTACATTGGGTAAATACACCATTTATCACCGGTCTGGTGATGATGAGCAAAACGAATACGGTAAATAACTGGATCACGCATTTTCATATTTGCTGATGCCATATCGATTTTTGCACGCAGCATCATCGAGCCTTCGCTAAATTCACCGGTACGCATACGAGCAAATAGATCTAAGCTTTCAGTGATTGGACGATTACGGTAAGGGCTATCTTTACCTGGCGTTGTTAAAGTGCCGCGGTATTCGCGTGTTTGCTCAGCATTTAACTCACAAACATAGGCTTTATCATTTTCAATCATCTCTACTGCGTAAGCATATAACTGCTCGAAATAGTCAGAAGAATAATGAATATCACCTTCCCATTTAAAACCCAACCAGCGCACATCTTCTTCAATTGCTGCAACGTAATCGGCATCTTCTTTTAACGGGTTAGTATCATCAAAACGTAAATTACACATAGCATTTGCATAATCGTTTGCTAGACCAAAATTCAGACAGATAGATTTTGCATGACCGATATGTAAATAACCGTTCGGCTCAGGCGGAAAACGTGTATGTATTACCTGATGTTTACCACTTTCAATGTCCGAATCGATAATGTTACGTATAAAATTGCTTGGCGCAGTTTCAACCTGAGTCATTGCTTACCTCTAAATAAATATTAATCACAAAATGGAGTCAATCATCGTACATTCTACACCGAAGCTCAAGGGAAATAATAGCAAATAAGAAACATCAGCCTCGCACACAAATTTAAGGCAAAAAAAAGCACTCCGAAGAGTGCTTAATAAGCATTATTGATAAACAGTTAGTTTATTTAACAGCTTTCATACGATTCGCAATACTTTCAGCCTGTGGACCGATAATAACTTGCAAGTTGTTTTCACCAAGTTTAACAACACCCATTGCACCTAGTGCTTTAAGCTCTGACTCTTTAATTAAGCTACGGTCAGATAGTGTTAAGCGTAAACGAGTGATACAAGCATCAATTACTTCAAGGTTATCTAGACCACCAAGCGCACTTACATATTGTGCAGCAACTTCATCAGCATCAGTCGATACTTTAATTCCAGGAGCAGCAGCGTCATCAACTTCATCATCTTCACGACCAGGCGTTTTAAGGTTAAGACCTTTAATTAACGCAGTGAATACGAAGTAGTAGATTGCAAAGAAAGCAACACCTTGTACAAGTAGCATATACCACTGTTTTGCTAACGGATTCTGTGAAGAAAGAACCATATCCACCAGACCAGCAGAGAAACCAAAACCAGCCATCCATTGCATTGATGCAGCGATGTAAACAGAGATACCCGTTAATACTGCGTGTACAACGTACAATAACGGAGCAACGAACATGAACGAGAATTCAAGCGGCTCAGTAACACCTGTAAAGAATGAAGCTAAAGAGGCAGCAAGCATAATAGATGCTACTTTTTC
>JBALXF010000271.1:0-4951 GCA_036961085.1 Psychromonas sp. | reverse complement strand
ACCATCGTCTTCCATTACAGTGTATGCAGTAGCCTCAAAAGCTAAAACACCCGCAGCTTCAGCTGTACTTGAAGAGGTTTTCTCTTCTGCTTCAGAAATATCGCTATAAGTTAAGGTGACAGTTGTGCCAGCTATAACATCAAGATATTGATCAGGTAAAACGGCAGCAAATACCCCCCTATTCAGACCTTGTTCAATTAAGGTAAGGTCATCACTTAAACCACTATCTGTAGATATACGGACAATCACAGATTCTGCCACTGCAGGATCTGTATTTAAATCGGCGTCTCCTATGCGAGCAGTTAATAATTCACCTTCATAGAATACTTCCAGTGGTTGTAATTCCACCTCTGCATCAGAATTAGTAAAAATTAGTGCAGGTGA
Organism: Psychromonas sp.; assembly: GCA_036961085.1. Lineage (GTDB taxonomy): Bacteria > Pseudomonadota > Gammaproteobacteria > Enterobacterales > Psychromonadaceae > Psychromonas. Next base: position 4,567 of record JBALXF010000271.1, on the reverse strand, counting down.
AGGAGCTACTCCCACAAAATCTGGCTCAGAATTATCAGCGCTTCTTGTTGGGGTGATGCGAATGGTAAAAGTAGCACTCTGCTTATCTGCGTTATAATCAGGGAATAAACTGATATCACCAACAGATACGTTATAGTTAAGACCAACATTAACTAGGTCATCTATTACAGCCGTTGTGTAAGCAAGGTTATTCGACATTTCAATAATTTCATCGTCGCTAAAAGGAGAGAAATTAGAGGCAACACCCCTCAACCAATTTGAACCATCATACCAAGCTAATAAGTCAGCATCCGTAGTGGGGTTATTATCATCATCGAAGAAAATCCCCCAAGGTAACATTGTATTTGGTAACCAAGGGCCGAATAAATTAGCATAATTACTACCTAATGTGGTGGTTGCATATAAGACGGTATGGACTAAATCAGGTAAGTCATCGGGATCAACTGTGCTATCTGGATCAATATATTGATCAATGAAAAAACCTGCTCGAGTATCTTTGTCAAAAAAACCAGTCTCACCAGTGTGTTTATCCACAGGACCAAATAGCCCTGCTGAGAACATAGCTAATTGCCGTGCATCCCAAATATCATTAGGTACTGAAATATTCAAATCGGCCATGTCAACACCATGCTCTGCCAAGGTTTCGAACTCAGTGCCAACACCAAAACCGACTTGAATGGTGAATCCCTGTAAACGTGAATCAGTCCAGTTATTAATTTTTTGGAAAACTTGATAATCGCGACTATCAGACTCCTCTTCTACATTAAACACTAAATCGACACTTTCAGATCCGGTTCCATCGACTGTGCTTGGTAACATAGCTAGTTTATAACGCTTATGGCTTTGATAGGGAGAGCTACAAATGACCTGAATCGGCATTTCACTATCCAAATAATGATCATCTAGGTAGGAAGTAGACATTATACAATTGCTTGCTTTTCTTTTATTAACATCAAAATCATCATTAACAATTTTTATTCCTGATGGCTCTCCAACAGGCCAGTATTTAGCTAATGCGTACCCCAGTTTGTGCGGAATCAAGTATATTAGCTTGATAGGTGAAATCAGAATCATCGGCAAAATTGTAAGATCCCGTTAATAGATCATACCAACTATCACCACTTCCAATAGAGCCTTTTGTTCCATTTAATAACACTTCAATATTTTCTTTATTAAAACCTGAAAATCCTGGTGTGCCATTTTCAGTTGCTTGAGACGTTATTTTTCCGGCAAAACATACACTGCTACTCAATATAATGGAGCTAGCAACAGTAAATGCTTTAATGAATTTTTTTTTAGATGGGAAATGCTTAGTGACTTGTTTATAACTGGACATAATAACCTCCTCGTCCGTGAAAATAGAAAATAAATAGTTACGCATTAATTATAGATAAGCAATAAACTTCAAAAATTGAAAAACAATCGAAAATCAGGCTAATTAACAAACAATTGATAAAGATCAATTCCCTCCTAATGTAACTTATTGATTAATTTACAAGCGATATGAAATAATTTTTTAGTAAAAATATCGAATTCAGATAGCGGCAAATTGTGCAGCTGAATAACTCTAAATAAATATCCTAACATCTGTTAAATATGTTTATCCCATACTAGGTAGATTTTGCTTTGCAATTATTTATTAATAACAGATACTCTGCTGATATTAAGTAGGACAAAGAAGCTAATTTCCCTGTACCACAGGAGAGAGGACTTTTTTATTCAGCATGACTTTTTTACATTAACTAATTTTACAAGGATTCTAAATGGCTATTGGTATTGGTGGTTCAACCGCAGATTTAGAGCTAGCTAAGCTGTCAGACATGACTACAGGTGTTGCTCAAATATCATTAAAAGAGTTTTATGCTCGTATCGAAACTGCGCAAGCGATAATGCAAAAACAAGGCATTGAAGCCGTTTACCTTAACGCGGGTACCAACCTTTATTATTTCACTGGTATGAAATGGAATGTCGGTGAACGCATGGTAGGCGCGATTCTTCCGGCTCAAGGAGCAGTACAATTTATTGCACCTGCGTTTGAGCAAGATACAATCAACGAATTTATGGTCGTACCTGGCACCCTACATTGTTGGCATGAACATGAGAGCCCTGCTTTGCTTTGCGCTCAAATTTTACAACAATTAAACGTAACATCAGGAAAAGTGGCGATTGATGAATCTACTGCATTCTTTATGTTTAATAACCTTCGTCATGCAGCACCTCAATTTGAATATATTGATGCAAAAGCGGTAACAGCTGGCTGTCGTCAAATAAAATCAAACGCTGAAATTGCATTATTACAACGCGCAAAAGATATGACACTTGAAGTGCATAAAGCGGCCTCTCGTATTCTGCATATAGGTATTTGTACTACTGAAGTAGAAGCATTTATTCATCAAGCACATAAAGCGGTAGGTGCACCTAAAGGCTCATACTTTTGTATCGTATTATTTGGTAAGGCAAGTTCGTTTCCACATGGTGTTAAAGACGCGCAATATTTACAACAAGATGATGTTGTACTGATTGATACGGGCTGTCAGGTACATGGTTATAATTCAGATATTACTCGTACTTATGTATTTGGTGAAGCGAGCGCGGAAGTGCGTGCAGCTTGGGCAAGTGAGAAAAAATCACAGCAAGCAGCATTTGACGCGGCGCAAATTGGTATTGCTTGTCAAGAAGTAGATGCAGCAGCACGTGTTGCATTAGTAGAGGATGGTTATGGACCTGATTATGAACTTCCTGGTTTACCACATAGAACGGGACACGGTATTGGTTTAGATATTCATGAATGGCCGTATTTGGTTGGTGGTGATCACACACCATTAGCAACGGGTATGTGTTTTAGTAATGAGCCAATGTTAGTTATTCAGGGTAAGTTTGGTATCCGATTGGAAGATCATTTTTACATGACTGACCGCGGGCCTAAATGGTTCACCCAACCTTCCCATTCGATAGATGACCCATTTGGCTATAAAGCTTAATTTACATTATTTATCGATCTAAAATTAACGGTTGAACACTAATTTTCAGCCGTTAATTGGTAATTGCGAAACTCGCGTTAAACTATGTAATTTTGCAAAACCACTGTCTTCAAGCTCTACATGCCCAACTGCTGAAGTAGAAAATGCAGGAACACCCGCCGAAGGTACTAGCTCGCCAATGATATAGCCGACTAAAGGTAAATGAGAAACAATCAATAAGTGTTTTATGCCCTCAGTCTGTAACGCTAAGATTTCATTTACAGACTTACGAGCGCTGCCACTAGGCGTTAAAATAGGTAGTGTTTGCACATTTACCACAGCAGGGAAAAATGGAGAAACAGAATGCCATGTTTGCTGAGCACGTAAGTAAGGGCTAACAAATACAGCATCAAAAGAAATGTCATTTTCAGCTAAATACTTCGCCATTTGTTCTGATTCAAGTCGCCCCAAAGAAGTTAGTGCCCGCTCTGAATCAGAAGCAGCCATCATTTCAGCTTGACCGTGACGCATAATATAAATTTGCAAAATTTAACTCCATTTATAGCAAAACACACTAATTAAGTAAGCATTGAGTAACTATTAAATATCCATTAAAAAAATTAAATAAATAGTTAGTTATAACTCAGCTGCTAACAGGTAAAGCCACTTACTTTGCATAACCTAAAGGTAGTATTTCTCAATAATACATTTAGCAGATAATAAAAAACACAGTGTTAATGACTGTGTTTTTGCTTTTAAGGTTATTCAAATATTGATTAATCAATCTTCAATTGGTGTTTTACCACAGACTTTTAATATGCCTGTAGCCACAAAAAATACGCCAACAAAACCAATAACAAAAATCGTAGGAATCGCGGCATAACCAAGAACATGCCAGAAGATGGATTCTAATTCACTCATATTTATACCTTTATATGTTCAGATAATAGTAAAACAATAATATGACTAAGGATACTCACATAGCCAGAGAATAACATGCCTAAAATCATAAAATTTTACTTTAAATGTTATATTTAGATAATTTATTATAAAACTACTATATAAAACATTTGTTTAACTATAGGTTAGCTGAATAAAAATAGTCATTATCAAGTTAAAGGCTCAAAAATAAACTTGAGCACGATAAATACTAAGACAATATATTATATATCGCTTAGATTACTTTATTGCATATTTGGATTCTTAATGTCAGTTTCATTTTAGTACATTATTACTGTGTATTTATTATCTAATAAATAACCAAGAATAAATCACTGCATTTAATTTAATATTTACTAATTATTTTAAAAAACACCCCAATAAGTTCATGAACTTATTTAATAAACTCATAAAGTTATTTAATAAATCTTGAAACTTTTTTATATTTAGCGAGTCTTTCTCTTTCAGTAAACTTAACAATTCTTTTTAAGTAGATTATAAAATGGCAAAACAACAACTTAGTGCATTACGAACTTACCTTAACAAAATGATTTTAGGACAAAGCGAATTAGTCGATGGTTTACTAATTGCATTACTTGCTGATGGACATATTCTAGTCGAAAGCCCACCAGGGTTAGCAAAGACGCGCGCTATTAATGCCCTATCCG
>JBALXF010000270.1:0-4971 GCA_036961085.1 Psychromonas sp. | reverse complement strand
ATGAAAACAAGATTAAAATAAAGACTCAAAATGAAACATTCAGTTTGAGTCTTTATTGGGTAATTAGTGTTATTAAAATAAGTGAATCATAAGTTAGAAATTAATTAAACAATGCCCTCTTCTAACCACTTAAGATCGCCATTTAATACACTTTTAGCTAATTTATTCTCTTTTTTATCATCATTATCAGTTAAATCATCAAATAAACGATCTATTTTTCTACGTGTATTTAAGCAAAACACATCGGCCAAATATTGCGGTGTTAAATCACTGTTGCTCTCATCCATTTTCAATTTTGCATAGGCACAGGTGGTCGACATAGCAAAAAGCAAAGTACCAATTTCCATTAAAGCACCAAGAAGGTTCTGTTTACGCTCTAATCTATCTTGATACAAACCGATATAGTGAAAAATGGTACGTGCAAGTTTATGCGATGTACTTTCAATGTAAGAGAAATGCTTGGCTAGTTTGCCGAGATCTGAATGTGAACTCCACATTGAAGAGTTTACCCACTGACTTGGATACCAAGTTGTGTAAAACGAGGCCAGTTTTACACCCGCATGAATTTTTTCTCCCACCGGAAGATTCTTTTTCAATATATCAGCAGCCACTTTAAGATGAGGATCCATTGCCTCACGAGCTAAAAATAGCTTCATTATGTCGGTAGTACCTTCAATGATCCGATTAATACGACAATCTCGCATCATTCTTTCAACTGGGTATGGTTTTTCGCCTCGTGCTTTTAATGAAGACGCTTTTTCATAACCGCGGCCTCCCCTGAACTGCATCGTTTCATCAATCACTTTCCAAGCCAGCTCTGAGCAAAATAGTTTTGCCATGGCAGCTTCAATACGAATATCCAGTTTCGGGTTATCAGCCATATGCGATGTTAAATGGGTTACCGCTTCCATCGCAAAGGTACTAGACGCAATAAAGGCTATTTTTTGTGAGCCTGCTTCGTGTTTACCTATTGGTAAACCCCATTGCTCACGTTCATTACCCCAATCACGCACAATTTGCAGACAATATTTAGCCATACCTGTTGCTGCAGCAGGTAAGGTTAAACGGCCAGTATTAAGGGTCGCTAAAGCTAATTTTAAGCCTTTACCTTTGCCTAAAATGATATTGTCGACCGGGACTTTTACATCATTAAATTTTAACACGCCATTTTGTATGCCACGTATGCCCATGAAGTCACAGCGGTGTTTTACCTCGATACCCGGCATCTCTTTTTCAACTATGAATGCCGTTATCTGTTTTACTTGTTGTCCATTTTTAAGTGTTTTAGGCTCGGTTTGTGCCATCACTACTAACACATCGGCAATCAAGCCGTTGGTGCACCATAATTTTGTGCCGTTTAATAAGTAATGCTCACCATCTTCGGTAAGGGTTGCGGTCGTTTCCATACGCGCTGGATCCGAGCCAACTTCAGGTTCAGTGAGTGCAAATGCAGATATTTTACCTTTGATAAATTGCGGTAAATACTTTTCTTTTTGCTCTTTAGTACCAAACATTTTTAGTGGTTGAGGAACACCAATTGATTGGTGAGCGCTAAGCAAGACTGCGGTACTGCCACAATAAGAAGAGATCGCCATCATGACACGGTTATAGTTAACCTGTGTCAGCCCTAAGCCACCGTACTCTTTCGGTACTTTCATCGCGAAGTAGCCCATCTCTGCTAAGTCTTTAATCACATTTTCAGGGATAGTACGTGTTTCATCAACTTCATCTGCATCAAGATTATTGCGTAAATAATCACATACCTGTTCAACTAACTGATCACCAATGAGCTTTTCTTCAGCAGTTTGCGCAGGAAAAGGGTAAATTAAATCAGGCTTAAAAGTCCCCATAAATAACAAACCAGCAAAACTATCTTGCTCTCCACCTTCACCTCTAGCGGATTCAGTTATTTGCATAGCAGAAGCTTTTGCTGCGCTCATTTTTGATGTATCAATAACTGTTTTTTCTTCTACCACATTCTCTTCCTCAACCATGACTAGCTCCTTTTATAGATCCATCGCATTATAAAAACGTTCATTTGCTTCTGCTTTATTAACTAATAATTGTGCGGGTCTAAAACGTTCTCCATAGAGATCTGCAAGTTCATTTAATTTATCGCAGACCACATTCACTCCTCGATTATCGGCATATTTTAGTAGGCCTCCCTTGAAAGCGGGGAAGCCAGTTCCCATAATCATCGCCATATCAAGGTAATCTGGATTCTTAACTACGTCTTCTTCTAAACATTTCGCTGCTTCATTAACCATGATTAATATGCAACGATCTACGATAGTTTCCGCAGTAAAAGAGGTGGCAGTTATTTGATTCGCAAAACGGTAGGTAAGCAAGATATTATCTAGGTTGTCATTATAGGTTTTTTGCTTACCTTTATGATTGTAAAAACCAACACCAGCTTTTTTACCCAATAACTTTTCTTCTTTAAAGATATGAGTAAACACCCCTGCTACCTGCATTCTTTCGCCATAAGCTTGCTCTAAAATTTCAGCTACGTGGTAACCTATATCCAGCCCAACTTCATCAGCAAGTACAAAAGGTCCCATCGGCATACCAAACTCTACAATTGCATCGTCCATTTCAGTCACCACACCACCTTCTTGTAGAATAAGCGCAGCTTCATTTAAAAATGGAATTAAGATTCGATTAACTAAAAAGCCGGCACAGTTACTCACCACAATAGGTGTTTTACCTGATTGCTTAGCTAATTTAACGAGGTTTGCGATAGTTTGCTCGCTGGTTTTTTCGCCAGGGATGATTTCAACCAGCGGCATTCTATTAACCGGATTAAAGAAATGCATACCGATGAAATTTTCAGGCCTTTGCAAACCACTGGCCATTTCTGTAATTGATAAACTAGAGGTATTCGATGCTAAAATTGCATGTTCAGGTAACTGCGCTTCGGCTTCAGCAAGTACTGCTTTTTTAATATCTATATTTTCAACCACAGCTTCGACTACTAAGTCTATTTTTTTAAAACCTCTGTAATCAATCGTTCCTGCGATATTATTCATTTTAACGCGTATTTGATCCGGCTTAATTTTTCGGATTTTTTTCATTTGTCCGTAATATTCAGAAGCAGTTTGATAGCCTTTAGTCACTGCATCCCACTCAATATCTTTAAGCCTTACAGACAGATCGTTTTTGGAAAATAACCAAGCAATACCGCCCCCCATCACGCCTGCGCCTAACACTGCTGTTGTCGCAATGTTATCTGCTTGAATGTCTGGATCGCTGACACCCGTCTCTTTTTTTAATGCTTCAGAAGTGAAAAACAGCTGAATTAAATTTTTGCTTATTTCAGTCACTGCCATTTTAGAAAAACCCTCAAGCTCCACCTTTAAAGCGGCATCTATCGGTAAATTAATACTATTCTCTATGGTTTCTAATGCTTGCAGAGGCGCAGGATAATGTCCCTTGGTTTTTTTTATAAGACTTTCTTTGGCCTTTTTGAAAATCAATTTTTGGCCCAATGTATTATCTTCAAGTAAACGTTGATTTAATTTTTTAGTGAATCTATGACGTTTATTGAGCAGAGCTTTTGCGAAACTTTTATCGTTAAGCAGATTTTCAACAAATTCAGATACCGATTTTTCTTCAAGAGTACTGTTGTAAACCTTATCTACTAATTTAAGGCGTAAGGCTTTTTTCGCATTAACTGGTTTCGCAGATAGAATCATCTGTAATGCATTTTGTAAGCCAATTAAGCGTGGTAAACGTACACAGCCACCAAAGCCAGGAATAATACCTAGGTTTACTTCAGGCAAGCCGATAATCGCTTTTGCATCATCGGTCATGATTCTATAGGTACATCCCAATGCTAACTCACAGCCTCCACCTAGACATGCACCGTTAATAACGGCTAAAGATGGAAAAGGTAATTTCGAAATGCTATCAATGATCTGTTGCCCAGTACCGGCTTTATCCATTGCATCTTTTGGATCAACAATATCTTTGATTTCATTGATATCTGCACCCGCAATAAAGATACCCTTTTTAGCACTTCTAATGACCAGTAATTTAATCGCCCTATCGATAGCAATATCAGCAATGTAATCTTGTAATTCGAGTAATGCAACAGAGTCTAGTTTATTGATCCTTTGTCCTGGAAAGTCAAAGGTAAGCGTTGCAACACCGTTCATTGTTCCACTACTTTCAATATCTAATTTAAAATTCATTATTCCACCTCCAACGCAAGTGCAGAGCCTTGACCACCGCCGATACATAAAGTCACAAGCCCAGTATTTTTATTACTACGGCGCAACTCATTTAACATGGTTATCACTAAGCGAGTACCTGTCGCGCCCACTGGATGCCCTAATGCAATTGCCCCACCGTTAACATTCAGTATGGCAGGGTCAATAGCGCCGATTGCACTGCTCTTATTGAGGTATGTCTGTGAAAACAGATCCGATGAAAATGCATGTTGATTGGCAATGACTTGTGCGGCAAAGGCTTCATTCAATTCAATTCGATCAAAATCTGACATCGCCATACCGGTTTTATCAAGTAGTTTTGAGGTTGCATAAACGGGCCCCAGCCCCATTCTGTTTGGTGATAAACCCGCATAACTATACTCGCGCATATAACCTAACGGTGTGTAGCCTAGCTCTTTCGCTTTGCTCTCTAACATGATCAAAACAGCACCCGCACCATCTGTAATAGGACAAGCATTTGCGGCTGTCACTGTGCCCGCCACTCGGTCAAAAAATGGTTTTAATTTGGCCAGTTTTTGTAAGCTTTGATCAGGACGAATAGAGTTATCATCAAATTGCATTTGTCGATAATGAGGAGGCAGTTGAATTGGGTGGATTTCATCAGCAAAGATACCGGCATCTTTGGCTTTGCTTGCTTTTAAATGAGACTGCAACGCATATTCGTCTTGCTCTTCACGAGTAATAGAAAACTCACGCGCCAACACTTCTGCCGTTTGCCCCATATTCAATCCACAAACGG
>JBALXF010000026.1:0-13568 GCA_036961085.1 Psychromonas sp. | reverse complement strand
AAGGTTCTCGTCTTTACCCTCTAACACAATCTCGTACTAAACCATCTGTACCATTTGGTGGTAGTTATCGTTTAGTGGATTTTGCATTAAACAATTTTATAAATTCAGATTTATCTCGAATTTACGTATTAACACAATTTAAGTCTCAGTCACTAAATACTCACCTTAGTGATGCTTGGGAACTAAATAACATGACAGATACCTTTATCGATGCTATTCCTGCGCAAATGCGTATGGGTAAACATTGGTATTCAGGTACTGCTGATGCTATTTATCAAAATATTCAGTTTATTCAAGAAGATGATGCTGAATTGGTATGTATTTTTGGTAGTGATCATATTTATAAAATGGATATCCGCCAGAAAATAACATTCCACGAGGAAAAAGATGCGGTATTAACTGTATCTGCAATCAAATTACCAAAAGAACAAGCTTATCACTTCGGTATTATTGAAGTAGATGAAGAAGGACGCATGGTTGGTTTTGCAGAAAAACCAGCAGTGGAAGACGCTAAAACAATTCCTGGTGATCCAGATCATGTACTAGCATCAATGGGCAACTATGTTTTCAACTCGAAAGCATTACAGTCAGAATTAATTATTGATGCCAAAAATGAAGATTCAAGTCATGACTTTGGTAAAGATATCATTCCAAAACTATACCCACAGGGTAAAGTTTTTGTATATGACTTCACTAAAAATACGATTGTTAATGAAGCAAACGATGAATCAGCTGCATACTGGCGCGATGTGGGTACGATTGAATCATATTGGGAAGCTAATATGGATTTAGTTAAACCAAATCCACCGATTTCACTTTACAATCCAAAGTGGCCATTACATACAGATTACCCTGCACTGCCACCAGCTAATTTTAGAAATGGTGATTCTTCAGTGTGTTGTATTCGTCAATCTCTAATTTCAGATGGTTGTTATATCACTGGTGCATTGATTAAAAAATCAGTGTTAGGTTTTAAATGTATAATCGGTCAAGAGACTGATATTTATGAGTCTGTATTACTTGGTGATACTAAGATTGGTAAAAATTGTAGAATTTACAAAACCATTATCGATAAAGATGTACAAATTGCAGATAATGTAGAAATTGGTATAAACTTAGAAGAAGACAAAAAACGCTTCACAGTGTCTGATGAAGGTATTGTTGTTATTCCTAAAGGTGCAAGAATAGGTTTTTAATCTCCTTTAAATTGCAGCAAATATGACATAAGCCACATTAATTTGTGGCTTTTTTGTTCTTAGCTTTCTACTTTATAATAAAGGTCAAATAAGGAGTTATCCATTGGATAATAGAAAATTAAAAATTCTTTTCATCTCTTCTGAAGTTGAAGGTTTTTCGAAAACAGGTGGCTTAGCAGACGTAGCAAAAGCGTTACCTATCGAGTTACGTAATCTTGGACATGAAGTAAAAGTAATCACTCCATTTTACCGTTCTATCAACCACAGAGAACATGCTCTGCATCGCTTCAATCTAACATTAAATACTGATTATTCACGTCCTGATATTCATTTCGAAGTGAATGAACTAAGTTTGGATGGCATTCCTGTATTAGCGATCGATAATGCACATTACTTTGATCGTGCTGGTTTATATGGCGAAGATAATAATGCTTATCAAGATAATGGCGAACGTTTTGCTTTCTTCTGTTTAGCGGCATTACAAGCCTGTGAAGCCGATGACTTCACTCCTGATATCATTCATTGCAATGATTGGCATACAGGCTTAATACCTTACCTATTAAAAACCCGCTATCAAGATAACTACCGTTTTGCTAAGACTAAAACAGTATTGACTACACATAATGCTTGTTACCAAGGTATTTTTGATAAATCTCAGCTTAACCTCATTCCTGAAGTTAGCTCATGTATGGATCACAGAGTTTTAGAAAACTACAATTACATCAACTACTTAAAAGTTGGTCTAACTTACAGTGATAAAATCAATACGGTAAGCCCTAACTATGCAAGTGAGTTACTTACACCACTAGGTTCACATGGTATGTCTCATCTATTTATAGAGCGTATCCATGATTTTGAAGGTATTCTAAATGGTTGTGATTACAACGATTGGAATCCAGAAACCGACAAGTTTATCCCAACTAATTTCTCGGCAGATGACTTAAGCGGAAAAGAAATTTGTAAATCTGAACTACAAAAAGAAGTGGGTTTACCTAAGAGTGATGCCCCTATTTTTGGTATGGTATGTCGCTTAACAGACCAAAAAGGGTTTGGCCTAATTATTCCTATCTTAGATAGATTATTAAAACATAATGTACAGTTAGTGATTATTGGCTCAGGCGATCCTTCTATCACGGGTCAGTTAAACGCGATTTCTAACCATTTCCCGGATAAGTTTAAGTTTATTGATGCTTATAGCAATGAACTGTCACATCTGGTTGAAGCTGGCGCTGATTTCTTCCTGATGCCTTCGATTTTTGAACCTTGTGGCCTTAACCAACTATACAGTTTAGCTTATGGCACACTGCCGATTGTTCGTGGTGTAGGTGGTTTAAAAGATACAGTATTAGATTACGACCAAGATCCTGACAATGCCAATGGTTTCATGTTCTATGATCCTAGTGCAAATCAATTCTTGAACTTATTACGTCGTGTTTTATTACTTTATATTGAGCAACCAGAAGAGATGCTTCGCATGAAGACACAAGCGATGCGTTCACACTTTTATTGGTCTGATGCAGCAAAACATTATGAACGTTTATACTTCAATGCACTGCATCAGCAGAAATTAAGATAGCAATTATAAGCTAATGCATTAATTTATAAATTGTGTATGAAAAAAAAAGCCAATTTCAATCTGAAATTGGCTTTTTTAATGTCGGCTAAAAAATTAATAGTTATGATTAATATTAATACTTGATAGAAACGATAACTACTTAGCTTTCGTTTCTATCACAGTGATTTTTAATTAAAAGCCACCATGCGCGCTTCTCGCTGGAACATCTTTATCAAGCTCTAGATTTAGTTGAGCTTCTACAAAGCCAGGAGAGTGTGTCGCTATTGATATCAAACGGTACATAGCCGGGATAACAAACAGTGTTACTAATGTAGCAAATGCCATACCAAAAAATACTACAGTACCTACGGCAATACGGCTTTCAGAACCAGCTCCGGTTGATAATATCAGAGGGATTGAACCAGCAAGGGTTGTAAATGCGGTCATTAAGATCGGGCGTAAACGTCTTGCAGAAGCATCTATAATCGATTGTTCGAACTCAATACCACGGTCTCGTAATTGGTTAGCAAATTCAACAATGAGTATGCCATTTTTGGTCACCATACCAATTAACATTATCATGCCAATCTGACTGTAGATATTTAAGCCTTGGTTCATAAAGTATAAACCTAAGAAGCCGCCAAATACTCCCATTGGTACTGTAAACATAACTACCAGAGGATTAATAAAGCTTTCAAACTGTGCCGCGAGTACTAGATAAGCAACTAATAATGCCAACCCGAATACTATTAACACACTGCTTTGGTTTTCTTTATAATCCTTTGACTCGCCTGAATAGTTGACCGAAATATCACTTGGCAATAACTCAATCGCTTTTGCATCTAAGAAATCTAATGCATCACCTAGGCTATAACCTGCGCCAACATTACCTTTAAGAGTAATCGATTTTTGCTTATTATTATGTGATAAACGATTTGCTGAAGCGACTTCTTCAATGGTAGTAACCGTGTCTAAAGTGATTAAATCACCTTTTGGAGTACGCATATATATTTGGCTAAGATCAGCCACATTGTTGAAGTTATTTTCATCGCCACGCAAATACACATCGTATTCTTCACCACGGTCAATGTAAGTCGTTTCAGTTCGCCCACCCAACATTATTTCTAAGGTCTCAGACACCTCTGTTACACTGATACCTAGTTCAGCAGATCTTTCTCTATCAATGGTAACCACAAGCTCTGGTGTTTTTTCTGAATAATCAAGGTCGGCATCAAGTACGATGTCACTCGCATTTGATTCCTGCTGTAATATTTCAGCCCATTTTTGTAGCTCTTGATAATCCGAACCACTTAAAATAAATTGTACGGCTTCATTTGATCCCCCTCTAAATCCAGGCATCAAAGGACGCACCATTACATCGGGTATATCTTTCAAGCTATCACTGACCAAACCTAATGCTTGTTGTGCAGAAACGGTACGGGTTTCCCAATCTTCCAACACCATAATCACAAAGCCCGTTTGATCTCCGGCATTACCACCAAAAGCAGGAGCTTGGGTGCTGAATGATTTAATAACCCCTTGCCCTAATAAAGGCATAATACGTTCTTCTACGATATCCATATTAGTGGCCATACGGTTAAAACTGGTTCCCTCTGCTCCTTTTACAAAAGCAAATAGCACTCCTCTATCTTCTTTAGGCGCAAGTTGCGAAGGCACTTGTTGCATCAACCAAAAACTACCTGCGATACAGCCTAAAATAACCAATGGCGCTATCAATCTTAATTGCATAGCTTTATCCAGTGATTTACGATATCCAGACTCTAAACGTTGAAAAATCGACTCCATTACTTGGTTAAATTTGTTGGGTTTGTTCTTTTTGGTCAATATTTTACTAGCTAAAACAGGTGTTAAAGTAAGTGCTATTATTGATGAAAAGATAACAGACATGGCTAATAACACAGAGAATTCAGTAAATAATAATCCTACCATGCCATCCATAAATGAGATCGGTAAGAACACCATAACCAATACTAACGTCGTGGCGACAACGGCAAAACCAACTTCTCTAGCCCCTTTATAAGCAGCTAATAGTGGACTTTCACCTGTTTCGATATGGTGGAATATATTCTCGACCACCACAATAGCATCATCAACCACCAAACCAATCGCTAAAATCAACGCCATTAATGTGATCAAATTGATTGAAAACCCAAAATAATAGGCGGCAATAAACGATGAGATCAAAGAAACAGGTACAGTGATAGCAGGTATCAAAGTAGCACGAGCCTGACCAATAAAAATATAAAGTACCAGTATTACTAAGCCAGCCGTGATAAAGAGGGTGTTATAAACCTCTGATATGGAACTAGAAATAAAGACAGTTGAATCATAATCAATAACTAACGAAGCACCTTTAGGTAAGAACTTTTGAATTTTCTCAACTTCATCATGCACTGCTGTAGCAACCTCTAATGGGTTAGCATCTGATTGTGGGATAATTCCGAGGCTAAGGTTAGCTACCCCATTACTCTTAAATGATGAGTTTTCGTTTTCAGCACCGATATAAACGTTAGCAACATCTTTTAAATAGATAGGTGAGCCATCGTTTGCAGTACGTACAACTAAATAATCAAAGTCTTCTGGTTGATTATATAAACGCGCAGTACGAACGGACATTACCGTTGTATCGTTGCGCACTTCTCCACCAGGGTTTTCAACATTCTCTTCTTTTAGTACCGCAACAATATCACTAGTTGTAACGCCACGCCCTGCCATTAAGGTAGGATCTAACTTAACGTACATAACCTGATATAAACCACCGGAAGTGGTGATTGAACTCACCCCAGAAATAAGACTGAATCTATCTTCTAAGACGCGGTTGGTATAATCGGTTAGCTGAGTACGATCCATTTCAGTGGAGCTTAAGTTGACATAAATGGATGCTTCACCGGAGCCATTATCTTTAGACACAACCGGATCATCGGCTTCATCGGGCAATGAGCGATCAGCTTTAGCCACCGCGTCCCTTACATCACTGACGCCTTCAATAAGATCCCAGCCCAAATCAAAAGTAACGGTAATACGTGACATACCATTACGAGTCACGGATTGGATCTCATCAATACCACTAATGCCTGCAATTTGCTCTTCTATTACAGTAGTAACCTGACTCTCCATAATAGAAGCTGCGGCCCCTTCATAGCGAGTCATTACAGTAACAACTGGACTTTCAACATCGGGCATTTCTCGTACAGCAAGTTTGCTGAAGGAAACACTACCAAAAACACAAAGCAATAAACTTAAAACAATAGCAACAACCGGACGTTTAACCGAGGTATCGGAAAGCCACATTAGTTACTCTCCTTTTTTACTTGTTGCGATGCTTTTGGATCGGCGAGATCCTTTACTTTTAATCCATCACGCATATTCACTAGGCCTTGGATTACGATTTTATCTCCTACTTCAACACCCTCTTCAATCAACACATTATTTTCAATACGTGCGCCTAACATCACTTCAGTTCGTTTCGCTACATTGTCTTCATTAATAACATAAACAAAACGCTTAGTGCCTGAATACTCTATCGCTTGTACAGGAATAATAGGTTCGTTCACCGCCTCGAAAGCCATGTTGGCAGACATCATCATGCCCGGTCTGAGTCGATTATCCAAATTATCAAATTGCACTCGCACACGCAGGTTCAAAGTATCATGGTTAATACGAGAATCAACTGCCACTAACTTACCTGTGAACAGTTGTCCTGGCCATGCACGGTTATAGGCATAGACTTCCATTCCTCTAGATAACAAGGATAAATAACGATCCGGAACTTGAATATCTAAATGCATCACGTCTAAATTATCTAAGGTCATCAATTCACTGCCCATACTCACCATTTTACCAAGGCTGAAGTCGATTAAGCCAATTGTGCCAGCAAATGGCGCTCTTAAATAATGGCGGTCTAACTCTGATTTAGCAGAGTTTAACCGTGCTTGTGCAATGTCTACTGTGGCAGCTTGCCCATCAAACATGGTTTTAGTTACTGCATTATTTTTTACTAATCGCGCAAATTCATCTAGTTTACGTTTTTCTTCGGTTAAATATGCTTCAGCCTCAAGCACTGCAGCTTGTGCTTGAGAGTCATCTAATTGGAATAATAACTGCCCTTTTTTGACCTCTTGATTAGCCTTTACATTAATTCTTACCACCTTACCTGTTACCTCAGTCGCTATATCAACAAACTCTTGTGACTCTAACTTTCCTATCAGAGAGATTGATTGTGCGACTTGATGATATTGTACTGTATCTGTGTAAACAGAAACTACAGGTGCAGTCCTTTTCTTGGGAGTATTTGCTGATGAAACAGAACTGTAACTTGTTACACCAATAATAATGGTGAGAATTGATGACAGTAAAATGCCTTTTTTCATTATTATTCTTCTTTTGCTGACGTTGAAGGAGTTATTCTACTTAACAAATAAGTAAATTATGCGATGACTAAAATCAAGATCATCACGTCGTTTGTAAATTCGAGTATTGCAGTCAATAAAACAATGTAATTAAAGGAGAAGTATATACTTTTCTATAAGGTAAAATGTGTAGAAATAAAGGATAAGTGAGACTCTAATTAACATTTTGTTAACATCTCTTTTGTAATGATATTTTTTATTTGATCTATTAATTAACTAAACGTTCAATGACAACATTTTTATACAGTGATAGGAACAATCAATAATGATATTACTCAGTAAGTGAGCCAATAATTGCAATGCCCTCTCACCGCATTAAAAATACCAAACAAAATAAACGACTTAAAATAAACCCATTTAATGTTGGCTTAAAACATCTCGCTAAATGAGACAATTCATTAATTAAATCGAAACTAAACCTTTATATTAAACGTGATTTGTTAGCAAAGATAAATCACACAAAAAACTAGCCCCCAAGCGTTAAAACTACACCTCCCCTAAAAATGTCTTCTGCCCCCCATTGTCAGGAGGATGTTTATTGATGCTTTTATATGCAAACTCCCCTCCACAAAATATTTTATGTTTTATTGATAAATAAGCGTTTTTTATTAAAAGTCACTTCAAAATCCCACATCAATATAAAAGGAAAATAACAAGCTATGGAAAGTAAATTCAATAAGTTAGCCTTAAGCACAATGCCAAAAGTGTGTGTTATGGCAGTCGTATTGTCACTATCATTAACAGCATGTAATAACTCTAATGACAATGGTAATGGTAATGGTAATACTGAAGATCCAACCACTTCGCAAGCTGTTCAAGCAAAAGATAGAGAAGCGGTTATTTATTCATTAACTGCGCAAGCTAAGGCTACAGCGAAAAGTAGTTCTACAGACAAAACATTACATGTTTGGAATAATGATCAATGTGACGCATTAGATGGCGACAAAATTGATGGTTTTGAAAACTGGGATCAAGGTGTTGCTGCTTCAGGAACAGATAGTTTTGGTGCTTATTGGGTTTTACCTCTGACCTCTCAAGAAAGTGATGATTGCGTTAATTTTATTATACGTGATGGTTTAGGTGGGCAATCACCGGATTTAATGTTGGAATTTTCTAAAATTGCAGACCGCCAAGGTTTTGTACCCGCGGATTACTCTGCTATTTTAGATAACCCAACAGACATTGCTTCAGTTGATTTAAATGGCGCATCGGCACATTGGGTTGATGCAGAAACATTACTTTGGGATAAAGCTAACACGGCGAGTAAAGTTGAACTTTATCATTCAAAAACAGCTGATATTCGCTATGACTCAACAACGCAAACCCTTTCAGGTGGTGAAGTCATTACTCTGAATGACGGCAGCGTCAGTGAGCAAGTTAATAATAAATTCCCACACTTGCAAGGCTTTTCAGCATTCACAATACCAGGGCAAGAAAGCACCCTTAAATCTGTTTTAAAAGGACAGCTAATTGCCGTAGCAAGAGATGCAAACAATAACGTTTTAGCTCTCACTAAGGTTCAGATCGCAGGTGTGTTAGATGACCTTTACACGGGTTCAGACGATCCATCAGCAAATGCTGATAGCGAAATATTAGGTGCAGTTAATGAATCAGGTGATATCACCTTTAAAGTGTGGGCACCAACAGCTCAAAAAGTTGAATTATTAGTTTTCACTGATGCAACAATCTCTGCCATTGAATCGGGTTATCCGAAACAGATGAACAACCAAGATGGCGACGGTATTTATTCGTTACAAGCAGATGCTGTAATGGGAAAATATTACCGTTACCGCGTTACTGTTTATCATCCAAAAACAGATAAAATTGAAACCTTTGATGTAACAGACCCTTATTCAATGAGTTTATCTGAGAACAGTTTATTCTCTCAAGTTGTAGATATGGAAGATGCAAATTTGCAACCAGATGGCTGGGATAGTGAGCGAAATTATGTAGCGCAACAAGCAACTGATGCCATTATTTATGAATCTCATATCCGTGATTTTAGTAATAGTGATAACACAGGAATTACCGAAAATAACGGTAAATACCTTGCTTTTACTGAACAAGATCGTGCCAGCATGCAACACTTACAGTCTCTAAAAGAAGCGGGACTAACCTACTTCCACTTAATGCCAACCTTTGATATAGCAACGGTCAATGAAAACCCTGAAAAAATCATTGATATTAATAATACCGTCGCTGAGTTATGTAAAATAAATGCCACTGCTGGCGTTTGTAGCAGCGCAGAATCAAGCCAAACATTAAAACAATTACTTGAAAGCTATGATCCTGCGAGTGAAGATGCACAATCATTAATGAATGATATACGCGCCTTTGATAGTTTTAACTGGGGCTATGATCCATTTCATTACACTGTACCAGAGGGCAGTTATGCAAGCGATGCTAATGGTAGTCAACGAATTTTAGAATTCAGAGAGATGGTACAAGCATTACAAGATATGGGCTTAAAAGTCGTTATGGATGTTGTTTACAACCATACCAATGCTTCCGGAATTAATGAAAAATCAGTACTAGATAAAATCGTTCCGGGATATTACCACCGCTTAAATATCGAGTCAGGTGCTGTTGAACAGTCAACCTGTTGTGATAATACCGCATCTGAAAACGTGATGATGGAAAAACTGATGATTGACTCATTGGTTGTATGGTCTCGCGATTATAAGATTAATGCTTTCCGCTTTGATTTGATGGGTCACCATATGAAATCAAATATGGAAAATGCCTTAGCAGCCGTGCAACGAGTTGATCCTGATACTTATTTCTATGGTGAAGGTTGGAACTTTGGTGAAGTTGCAGATGGTCAACGTGGTGAGAACGCAATCCAATGGAGCATGGCAGGTACGGGAATTGGTTCTTTCAGTGACCGATTACGTGATGCTGTTCGTGGCGGCGGTCCATTTGATGGTGGCGAAGATCTGCGCACCAATAAAGGTTTCGCCAATGCAGGTGCCGAGTTTACCGACAGTAGCAAAACCGCGGAATTAAATCGCTTAACCGATCTAGTACGCCTAGGCATGGCGGCAAACTTAAAAGAGTTTTTAATAGTTGATAGCCAAGGCAATCTTAAAAAGGGTCAGGACATTGACTACAATGGTCAGAAGGCAGGTTATGCAGAACAACCACAAGAAACAATCAACTATGTATCTAAACATGATAACCAAACTCTTTGGGATAATAACCAATATAAAATAGCTTCAGAAACCAGTAGCGATGACCGCGTTCGTATGCAAAATATTGCCCTAAGTACGGTTTTACTAGGCCAAGGTATACCATTTTTACATATGGGTTCGGAGCTATTGCGCTCTAAATCGATGCAACGAGATAGTTATGATTCAGGCGATTGGTATAACCGTGTGAATTTTGATTTAGATGATGCAGACTTAAACAATAACTGGAATGTGGGACTACCACGCAAGGATAAAGACGGTGATAACTACACGGCTATCAAAGATGTAATTGCCAACAGTGAAACCGCTCCTTCGTCACAGCAAATTGTGTCCTCGTCAGAGCAGTTCAAAGACTTGCTTAAGATCCGTACTTCTAGCCCACTGTTTAACTTAACAACAGCGGAACAAATAATGGCACGTGTCGATTTCCACAATACAGGAGAAGATCAGGTCTCAGGTGTCGTTGTCATGTCTATTGATGATGGTATTGGGTTAGACGATTTAGACGACATTAACGATGCAGCTGTGGTTATTATCAATGCCACTGAATTACCACAGGAAATGCCGATTTCAGGTGCAAGTGGTTTTACTCTGCATAGTGTTCAACAAACATCTTCTGATACTGTTGTGCAAGATGCTAACTTCACAGTGGCGGAATCTAATGATGGGATATTTAGTGTTCCAGCATTGACCACTGCGGTGTTTGTTAAAAAACAAGGTGATGCACAAGGTCAGGGCTTACCAATCAATGACAAAAATACTTCTGAAGTGCCAACCTACGGTGCTACAACACTATACGTTAAAGGTATTGATGGTGAATGGGGTAATGTTCATGGGATGACATTCAGCAACTATATTTATTCTTTCACACTCACATTAGCAATTGGTGAGAATAAATTCAAAATAGCTGATGCCGATTGGGCTGCTGAAACTAATTTTGGCTTTGCCAATATGATTGAGGGGGAAGGCTCTCTGTCATTGTCTGACTCGGATGGTAATATTCAAGTGAATATAACCAGTGCTGGTGACTATACCTTTACCTTAGATGGTTCAGAAAATTCATCAACTCCGACTATTTCGGTTATTCAGCAATAAAAGAACCTTAAATTTTGACAACAAGTGTAATTAAATAAAATGGGCATAGCGACAGTAATCATTGATTAAAAATGATCACTGTCGCCGCTCATTTTATTGCCTTATAAAGGAATATTAACAATGTTTAAAAAAACATTATTATCGCTTTCGATATTACTGACAGCGTGTGGAGGTAGTGATGGAGGCGGTGATACACCACCAGCAATACCTGACAACATTGAGATTGAAATAACAACAGCTCAAGGTAGTTTAAATCAACGACTAGATTGTACTAACCCAGCAACTATAAATAGTGCCTGTGATTTACGTATCTACCAAATAATGGTGGAATCTTTCATTGATGCCGACATTAATGCCGATTACCAAACAGGTTATGGCACCAGTCACCACAATGGCGATATTGCTGGTATTACCGCATCCCTCGATTACATTAAAGCACTCGGTATGAATGCTATTTGGTTAACCCCTATCTTTGAATCTATTACTAAAGATGGACAAACTGATTGGGAAGATAGACTCGATGCAACGGGTTACTTCACCAGTGATTATTTCGCCATCGATCCTAGTTTTGGTACATTAGAACAAGCACGTGAACTGGTTAAACAAGCCCATGACAGAGGAATGTATGTTTTTTTTGATGGTGTGTTTGGCCATCATAAAGGTAATGTAGAACCTTCTCCTACTGGCCTACTCCCCACTAATGGAACAGCTCAAGCTTCCGGTAATGAAGCAGTATACCCAGACGATTTAGCGTTCTATAAAGAGGTCGCAACATACTGGATCAATGAACTACAAATAGATGGCTGGCGTTTAGATCAAGCTTATCAAGTTGACGTTAAGTATTGGGATGATATCCGCTTAGCCGTTGAAAATGCATCGGCATTGAACGATAACCGTTATTCTCTCAATGGAGAAATGAATAATCCATTGGGTTATATGGTTGCTGAGATTTGGAGTGGTGAAGATGATATTAGCCAACAAGCCTATGGAGAGTCAGGGAGCCCAGCTCTGAAATCTGCATTTGATTTTCCGATGCGTTACTCCCTAGTGCAAACCTTCGCTGTTGAAGAGAGTGGCTATGGTAATACACCTGCAACTAAGCTTAATGATGGTTTTAATACTCACTTTGTTTACCCCGATCACGCACAACCAAACTTAATGCTTGGCAATCACGACCTGGTGCGCTTTGGTGATTTACTGCAACGCGGGCAACTGGCTAATCCAGAAGATCCTCAATATTGGACAAGACATAAGGCAGCGCTTAGCTTCATCGCCGCATATAGTGGGCCGATAACACTTTATTATGGTGATGAGATTGGCGACCAAGTTGAAGATTTTGCAGCAAAAATAGAACCTTGCTCAGGCGATAGCGGTTTGTGTGATGACCATGTGGCACGCTCAAGTGCCAAAATAGAAGGGCTCCCAACCGAAATCGGTGGAGAAATAACAGTTTTAAACCCACAACAAAAAGATTTAAAACAATATGTCAGCGACTTAATGACAATCCGTTCCGATCACCCTGCATTATCAAACGGTAGCCGTACTCATATCCATTCAGATAATAATATTTATATCGACCGCAAAGATTTTGCTAGCGATCATATTCTTTACCTAGTGAATACGAAATCCTCTGAAGCCTCGGTTACCCTTAGTGGCAGTGCAATCGGAAGCGATGGGGATTTAACTAACCTACTAAAAACACAAACGATTTCCAATAATGGCGGGCTATATGAAATTACCTTACCCGCATTTAGCGCGGAGTTTTACCAAATTGTATCCCCTACCATCGAGGGACCAAAATAAATCTTGTCTGATTAACATTAAAATAGAAAATAAAATTAACGAAAATAATCTATTAAACTTTTTGGCAATGAAGCCAATTTTAACTCTAATTAAGGTGTTCTAAAATGCTCTTACGGAAAACGCTACTAGCCCTTTCAACCACCCTGCTATTTGTCGCTTGTGCAAATAGCGAGACTGGCAATACAGTCAAAGCTACAGAAAAAGTGGCTATTGATATACAACATGCTAAACGCGCACTTGACCAACGCTTGGTTTGTAATCAACCAAACAGCGCTGAAGCGGCTTGTAATCTGCGTATCTA
>JBALXF010000269.1:0-5001 GCA_036961085.1 Psychromonas sp. | reverse complement strand
TTTTTGTCATGCTGGTAAAGTGAGGAAAATTGATGTCGACGGCATAAAAGAGCAGCTGGAATTAGGTGCTATTCCGGTTATTTCCCCGATCGGATATTCGGTAACGGGAGAGGTGTTTAACCTTTTAGCTGAAGAGGTAGCGACCCAAGTCGCAATTGGTTTAGCGGCTGATAAGTTGATTGGTTTTTGTTCCAATACCGGTGTTTTGGATGAAAATGACAATCTGATTTCTGAGTTGTTACCTGAACAAGTGCTGCACCATATCAATTTAATGGAAGCTCAGTCGGAACATGCCTCAGGGACTTTGCGTTTTCTGCGAGCTGCATTAGCGGCTTGTAAAGTTGATGTGAAGCGTTGTCACTTAATCAGTTATTACCAAGAGGGCGCACTATTAAAAGAGCTATTCACCCGCGATGGAGGTGGCTCTCAGATAGTAAAAGAGAGTTATGAAAAAATCAGAACCGCAACAATTGATGATATTGGTGGTTTGTTAGAGCTGATCGATCCTCTTGAAAAACAAGGCATTTTAGTTAAGCGTTCACGAGAGTTATTAGAAAATGAAATTGAGCACTTTCAGATTGTTGAAAGAGACGGAATGGTGATTGGTTGTGCTGCACTTTATCCGTTTGCTGCAGAAAATATGGGCGAGCTCGCTTGCTTAGTTAGTCATCCTAAATATCGCCGTGGTGCCAGAGCCGATAAATTACTGCAACATGTTGAACGTAAAGGTAAAGAGTTAGGATTAGACTCCATTTTTGTGTTAACAACACAGAGTATCCATTGGTTTAGAGAGCGTGGCTTTGATTTTGCGGATATTAACCAACTGCCTGCGGCTAAAAAAGAAATGTATAACCTTAAACGTAATTCTAAGGTTTTAGTGCGTAAAGTACGTTAACAAATGGTTCTTTTTTCCTCCTGCATTTTTCAATTATCGAACTATAATTTAGAAATGTGAAATACATTTGCTTCTTTTAGCTTCTATGTGAATCTAGCTAGTTGACTTAACTACATGAAACATAAATCAATCTTCATTGTTGGGAGGTTTATCACAAAAGCTATCTTCGAATATTGCTAAATGCAACTTTTTCTACATACTGCCGACAGATTAAAGCAACTAATAGGGAATATTTATGAATAAGATGTTAAAAGGTACGATTGTTGGGGCGTTGGCTTTAACGACAACAATTGTAAGTGCTGCAGAAGAACAAAAATTTGTTACGATCGGTACTGGCGGACAAACTGGCGTTTATTATGTGGTTGGACAATCTATCTGTCGACTAGTTAACCGCGGCATTCAAGACCACAACATCAAATGTAATGCACCTTCTACAGCAGGTTCTGTTGGTAATATTAATGCGATTGGTACTGGTGAGCAAGATATGGGTGTTGCTCAATCAGATTGGCAGTATCATGCTTATAACGGCACAAGTGCTTTTGAAGGTAAAGGTAATCCTGAGTTACGCGCTTTATTCTCTGTACATGCAGAACCATTTACATTAGTTGTTCGTCAAGATGCTGGTATTGAAAGCTTTGATGATTTAAAAAACAAACGTGTTAATGTTGGTGATGCGGGTTCTGGTACGCGTGGCACAATGGAAGTTGTGATGAAAGCAAAAAACTTCACAATGAAAGACTTTTCACTTCAATCAGAATTAAAAGCTGCTGAAATGTCAGCTGCTTTATGTGATAACAACTTAGATGCAATCACTTACACTGTTGGTCATCCATCAGGTGCAATTAAAGAAGCTGGTGTTTCTTGTGATTCGAAAATAGCCCCTGTAACAGGACCTGAAGTTGATAAACTAATTGCAGATTTCCCATTCTACGGAAAAGCAATCATCCCAGGTGGCATGTATAAAGGCACTGATAATGATGTTGAAACTTTCGGTGTTTATGCAACATTTGTAAGTTCGACTAAAACGGATGACGAAACTGTATACCAAGTTGTTAAAGCAGTATTTGACAACTTCGACCGTTTCAAAAGATTACATCCTGCATTTGCTAACTTAAAAGAAGCAGATATGATCACAAATGCACTATCAGCTCCATTACATGACGGTGCGGTTAAATACTATAAAGAACGTGGTTGGATGTAATCCTCCACAGAAATTTATAATATAGTCGATCCATCAGTTGAAAATACTCAAAATTTTCAACTGATTGGGTTTATAGAGAGGGCAGTTGATGATTCACTGCCTTTTCTCTTTTTTTACTACATACTCAGTTTGGATAACTTCTCAATATGTCTATGGGGTTATTACATTAAGTTAAAAGGAAATACGCATTTCTTTTTAACTTAATGCTTATATACCTAAAGGCCTATAATAAAAAACAGTGAATTTATTGCTCAAACCGGTATAACATCAAAAGAAGTATATATGCGCGAAAAAATACATACTATGGGCGAAGCAGAGCTTCAAGAATTAGTTGAGCAAACCGAAACTGGTGGTCGTCACCTTAAGGGACGCGTTAAAACATTTATTACAGCCACTGCTATTGCATGGTCATTATTTCAGATTTATTTTTCCTCTCCGCTTCCTTTTATTTTACAATCGTTGCTTAATGACTTTGGAATCCCACTAAACGTTGTTTTTGATGATACAAAAGCACGTTCAATTCATCTCGCATTTGCACTGTTTTTAGCTTTTTTATCTTACCCTGCATTTAAACGCTCAGATAAAACAAGAGTTCCTGCATTAGATTGGGCTTTAGCCATTTTAGGTGCATTTTTAGGTGCTTATTATTTCATTTTTTATAAAGGCATCGTGCACCGTGTTGGTATGCCTAACCAAATGGATATTTGGGCCGGTGTTGCGGGTATATTAATATTACTCGAAGCAACACGAAGAAGCTTAGGTGCTCCGCTTGCTGTAATAGCACTATTATTTTTAGTGTTTAACTTTATGGGGCCTAACTTACCGCAACTACTTGCACATAATGCCAATAAAATTACTACCATAGTGAATCAACAGTGGGTAACGACTGAGGGGGTATTTGGTATTGCGCTTGGGGTTTCCACAAAATTTGTATTTTTATTCGTATTATTTGGCGCCTTACTAGATAAAGCTGGTGCGGGTAATTACTTTATCAAAACCGCTTTCTCATTACTTGGACATCTACGTGGTGGTCCAGCTAAAGCAGCCGTTATTGCATCGGGTTTAACGGGCTTAATTTCAGGTTCATCAATTGCCAACGTTGTTACAACGGGTACATTCACCATTCCAATGATGAAGAAGGTAGGTTTTTCAGCTGAAAAATCAGGCGCTGTTGAAGTTGCTTCTTCAGTTAATGGACAGATAATGCCTCCTGTAATGGGCGCAGCCGCCTTTTTGATGGTTGAATATGTCGGCATTAGTTATTTTGAAGTTGTGAAACATGCGATTGTTCCTGCACTTATCTCTTATATTGCACTTGTTTACATTGTTCATTTAGAAGCAATGAAAGCGGGTATGCAGGGTTTAGAAAGAGCGAGAAAACCACCTACAATTTTATATCGTTTACGTAATGCCGCATTGATAGTGTTCTCTTTCTGTTTATTATCTATTGTTGTTTATTACGGATTAGGTTGGATTAAATCAATTGCTGGAGATGCTTCTGTATACGTTATAGCATTTTTAGTAGCAATTGCTTACGTGGCAATTGCCTACTGGTGTTCAAAATTCCCGGAATTAGAGTTAGATGATCCAAATGCACCGATTGTTACACTGCCACCTGTCAAAGAAACGGTAAACTCTGGATTACACTTCCTATTACCGGTAATTGTTTTAATTTGGTGTTTGATGATTGAACGTCTTTCACCTGGGGCTTCTGCTTTCTGGGGAACGGTTGTACTGATTGGGATTTTAATCTCTCAAAAAGCATTGTTTGCCTTCTTTAAAAAAGAAGCCAATATTGCCAAACAGTGGAAAATTGGTTTCTCAGATCTACTTGAAGGTTTAGAAACTGGTGCTAAGAATATGATTAGTATTGGTATTGCGACGGCGACAGCAGGTATTATTGTTGGTGTTGTAGCATTAACCAATGTTGGTGCGCCATTAGCCAGTATTGTAGAGATGTTATCTGGTGGTAACATTCTACTGATGTTGATTTTTGTTGGTGTATTAAGCCTGATATTAGGTATGGGCTTACCGACTACTGCAAACTATATTGTTGTTTCTTCATTGCTTGCGAGTGTTATTGTTGAGGTTGGTCAGCAAAATGGGCTGATTGTTCCATTAATCGCAGTACATCTGTTTGTTTTCTACTTTGGTATTATGGCTGATGTTACCCCGCCGGTTGGATTAGCGTCCTTTGCCGCGGCTGCTATATCTGGTGGTAAGCCAATTAAAACCAGTGTTATTGCTTTCTTTTATAGCTTACGTACTGCTATTTTACCTTTCTTGTTTATCTTCAATACAGATTTATTATTGATTGATGTTACTTGGATGGAAGGGATAGGTGTGTTTGTTGTTGCCACCTTGGCAATACTAGTATTTACAGCGGCGACTCAAAGATACTTTTATGATAATTGTAGCTGGTTAGAGTCGATTGCAATGATGCTGATAGCATTCGCACTATTTAATCCAGGATACTTTATGGAAAAAATATCGCCATCATATGTGAATATTGAACCATATAATGTGGTTTCTGAGCTGCACCATGCACCTGTTGATACCAATATGAAAATGAAGGTGAGTGGGGTTAATGATATCGGTGATCCCGTGACATTTTATGTTCTTTTGCCTATTGAGGGTGAAACCGGTGAACAGCGCTTAGAGAACATGGGTTTAACACTAAGGGATAATGATCAAACTATGATCATTGATGATGTTGCTTTTGATAGCCCAGCTTCAAAAATGGGATTAGATTGGGATCAAGAAGTTGTAGCGATTGAATTGCCTATATTAGGTTCATTAGCTAAGCAGTGGATATACATTCCAGCATTAGCGTTATTAATTGCCATTGCGATGCTGCAAACACGCCGCCGTAAAGCTAAATTAGTTAAGCTAGCGATGGATTAAC
>JBALXF010000268.1:0-5025 GCA_036961085.1 Psychromonas sp. | reverse complement strand
CATGGTTAATATAAAAGCTAAAGACACATCCAGTAATTGCATTGTAGAGTCTTCTTTTTATTAAAAAAGGTACATTAATTTTAGACTAGAAATAGGATTCCTTCCTTATGATCAAAGTTAATCATATTAATCAAAATTAGATATCGTCTCAACGACTGCCTTTACTTTTTATTATAAAAGCTTCTTTGAACTCAACCTTAAATAGCACTATCTTTGTTTCTGAAGTAGTTATAGATTTTGAAATGAAACTTACTGTAATTTTATAGTTTTCTCTTGGGATCTGTATTCAGATATTTAGTATTTAGTATTTAGTATTTAGTATTTACTGATAACCCCTATCATATTTAATAATAAGTTTATTTGATGGGTTTACTTAGAAGAGGTGATTAAAATGACATTTCCATTTAAAAATTTAGTCTTTGAAGGCGGTGGAGTAAAAGGCATTGCATATGTTGGTGTAATGAAAGTATTAGAAGACAAAGGCATTCTAGAAAATATTAAAAGAGTTGGCGGAACATCTGCCGGTTCAATTAATGCGTTACTATTCGCAGCAGGCTACACAGTTCCTCAGACCCAAAAAGAATTACAAAAACTCAATTTTAATGATTTTAAAGATGATAGTTGGGGAGTGATTCGCGATACTAACCGATTATTAGATGAATATGGTCTCTACAAAGGTGACCATTTTAAAACCTGGATAGGAGAGTTATTAAAACAAAAAAAACTAAATGCTGACATTACTTTTAAAGGACTTAAAGAAAAAACCGGTAAGGAGCTATTCGTTTATTGCTCTAATTTATCTACAAATTTCGGAGAAATATACTCGCCAGAGCACACCCCACGTATGCGGGTTGTTGATGCCGTTAGACGCTCAATGTCTATCCCGTTGTTCTTTCGAGCCATAAGAGACGACAGAGAGGATGTATTTGTTGATGGAGGCGTAATTAATAACTATCCGGTTAAATTATTTGATCGTGAAAAATATCTAGAAAATCGTGATTTACTGCGAATTCCTGATTATTACGAATCAGAAAATCAAAAACTTGCCAGTAAAGCAAAGAAAATCAGTCACTATATATACAATAAAGAAACATTAGGCTTTCGTTTGGACTCTGGTAAAGAAATTGCCATATTTAGAGATGGTGAAGAACCTCAACACAATAAAATCGATAATTTTTTAGATTATACATGGCAACTGCTTAACACTATTATGGCAGTTCAGGATAGCCAACACTTACATAGTGATGATTGGCAAAGGACAGTTTATGTAAATACCCTTGGTGTATCTACAATTGATTTTAATTTAAGTGATAAACGAAAAAAAGAATTAATAACGTCAGGAAAAGATGCCGCGATAAAATATTTTGAATGGTGGGAGGATAAAGCTAACGATTTAGCCATTAATCACCCACTCTCAGATACGAAGTAAACACTGGAGTATTTGACAAATAAATATTGCGTAATAATTAGCCTTTTTATTTCTTATCTTTACCCCTAAATTAAGGGCTAATAAAGTGTAATGTTACCGTAATAGGCGACCAGTTAGTCGAGGGTTAACTAGATCCGATAGAAGCGGGGTATAGGTAATGCCCGACATTAATGGTGCACTTTCAGTTATTGCTAATATTACTGGAAATATATGGACATTATGGACTTTATCTATAACGGTAAATGTTGCCATTTTAGGCTGGCTTATACAAAGACACGGCTTATATGAGCTAAGTGAGAAAATACTTTCAACAGCTGGATATACAAGTTTTGTCATAGTAATTATGTATGGAATGCATGTTACACATAAACAGCTTGATTTAGCTGCAAATGATCTGGCTTTTATTTATACCGAAGAAGTAAAAAAACAAAATAATATGCGTTTAATATCTACAAAAGGTCTAATAGCAACTTATATATCTAGATCACCAGCTTATTGTAACAAACTAAAAGAAAATTTATGTATAAATAAGTGCACTAGGTATTCTGATAAAGTTAAAGTTAAAGTTAAAGTTAACTGGTCTATTATTTTTTGTGGCTGGCTAATAAATGTTGTGTTTTTCTGGTATGAAAGTTTTTGGGAAAAAGCAAGAAAATTTGAAACGACTCTGGAAAACCAAAATTAATACAGAGTCATTATTACTACATTTATGCATGGAAAATAGACAAAGTTTACAAGGTAACTTGAACAGATTGTACAAAACCAAGGTAATTAATTATCGTTACCAAAATCTGGAAGTGGTAACGCTATATCAATAGCTGCCGTCAAGGCCGTGTTTATAGCGGTCCAAATAATATTTACCATTTTATTCCAAACTGCTTCTACTATAGCGAGGACAGCACCTGCAACGGTATATGCAGCAGCAGTAATCATATCTTCAAGCTGTTCCAGGTAAACCGCTCGCTGTGATACTGTGATTTCATCTTTTTCCAAGCCTTCGACTATCAAAGCTCCAAACTCTACAGCCCCCCTAGTTTGAGAACGAATGAACGACTTTAGTTTTGGTTGTTGATCAGACATGATGCCTTTTACACCCTCAACAACATCAGATAGTACTTCCTGGGTATCAAATGTAATATTAGCCATAATTAATTATCCTCTTTAAGGTCAACTAGTAACTGCTCGTAATAAATAACAGCCCCCATTGATATCATGTAGCCTTTAATTGCTATTTTGATGTTGCTATCTGTCGGACACTTGATTGATTTCCCACAATCTTTTTCTTTATCCATATCCCTCAAAAAACTTATTTGATCGACTGCATTCTGAGCGGCTTTGAGATTCGGTTGTTCCAAATCTTCTTGCGTTATAAGTATTCCTTTTGATGAAGCGTAGTCTAAGAATATTTTTACTTTATCAGAATCTAAATCACTCGCTGGTGGGCGAGACTCAATCAACACGACTATTGATTGCAGGTTAGCTAACAACTTTGAATAAGAGTCTTTACGCTGCTCATAGGTACCAGCTTCAACGCCGCCAGACATACCTTGCATCAAGACTAATCCTTCTGTGAGCGCTGACTGAGAATCTGTTAGCAGTTTTGGAGACGGAGCTGGGGCAAGAGCTGTAGCACAACCAATTATTACAAATGTAAAAAATATGGTAATACTATGCCTAAACCATAAAGTTACTATTTTCATCTGTATATCTCCCTATCTATACTTGTCTACTTACTTAACAATAAATTAAATTTTATAATTTAATTTTTGTTTAACCTTTATTTTTGATTTACATCACTCTGACAAAAGCATTACAAATTCAACTTTGATTCCATTACCGATCTGCATATCGACAAATATACAAGGCATTATTTGGTGTGTTAGTAGCGTATTGCCTTAAACCACAAAAGCCATCTCTGAACATTACTGATATAGAAAAAACGGATTTAATGACTATGTATTAACCCGATCTCAGGTTAAATACATTCAGAATAAAGCAGCTCCTTCTAGATACGATGGAATTAGGCTTATACAGCATTGACCTCATACATGTGCAATTTAAATAAGCTGTAAAGAAGCCTTTAATAGGGTACCTATTTTACAAATATAAAATATTAAATTTTCTTTATCCTCAAAACCGAGCGTTACAAAAGATTTACAGTAACTGCTACAGGCTCATTTTAACGTTTGAGGTTAGTGGCGGCAACTTGTTGCCGTCCAGTGTGAGCTTGCGAACACATACTATACCGTATTGTGTACGCCCAGCATGGGCATGAACTAATGAGGTGAAAGTCCTCTGTAGAAAGATCACCGTTCAATAACATACTGTTATTAAACGCTAACTACTAGCGAATGGCAAGGGCTTGTCCGCGAGGATGGGTCCGGAGGAAGCCGCTAGCAAATTTGCGAGCTGATGAACAAGAACATCATATGAGGCGTAGGCTAGAGGTGAGTTGGCACAAGACGACGAAACCACGTGATCTAATGGCCACCGTAAATGATGCAGCAGTGCAAAGAAAGTACATGCTCTTATCTGGGGAGATCTGTTTAACAAGCGATCGGTAACTTAACCAGTCAGGCACTGGTTTATAACGGCCTTGGTTTTTCAGATTCATCAACTGAAAAGAGCGAAACCGATGAAAACCGATAGCGCGTATCGAGGCAACTTGATAAGTGATTAAGCAGAAGTCAGCAGACGGCATAGTAGCCCAACGCCCATCGTAATGGTTGGGACATGGTGAAGGCCTGAACATCTAAACCATAGGAGATACCATATTGAACTTGAAACACAATGAATCACCATGTTGTGATAGTGCCCCTCAGCGTTCAGATATGAACTATACCTTAAATGAATCTCCACTCATGACACAAATGTTAAGTGATCAAAATATGGGAAAAGCATGGCGACATGTGAATGCCAACAAAGGCGCTCCCGGTATTGATCGCATGAGTATTGTAGAGGCAGAGCCCTTTCTCCTAACACATTGGGAAGGGATTAAGGAAAAACTGATCGATGGCAGTTATTATCCGCTTTCTGTAAAACGGGTTATTATCCCAAAACCGGATGGTGGCGAACGTTTGTTGGGTATTCCTGCCGTTATCGACAGGATGATCCAACAAGCCATTAGTCAAGTTATCAGCCCCTATTTTGAACCTATATTCTCTCCTCATAGTTACGGATACCGACCTGGTAAAAGTGCTCGTCACGCGGTTACACATGTACAAACTTGCATTAAGCAAGGGTACAAAACAGCCGTAGATATTGACCTCTCAAAGTTCTTTGATGAGGTTAATCATGACATGCTCATGAATCGGATCGGTCGTAAAATCAAAGACAAAGCGATAATGCAATTAATCGGCAGATACTTAAGAGCCGGTATTGCAGAGGCTGAAACAGGTCTTTGGTTTCCTTCTGATAAAGGCGTCCCGCAAGGTGGCCCCTTATCACCACTTCTATCGAATATTTTACTCGATGAATTGGATAAGAAGCTAACACGAGAACGATTGTATTTTGCACGATATGCAGACGACATCATCATTTTGGTTAAATCTAAATATATCGGCAATAAGGTCAAAATAGCGATATCACGATATCTC
>JBALXF010000267.1:0-5052 GCA_036961085.1 Psychromonas sp. | reverse complement strand
TAACTGAGTTGGTGGTTGAACGTGCGTTGAGTAAATATAATGTCGGGCAGAAAGGTTTATCTGACTCTTCATCTGCAACGATACAAACATTACGCGATTTAACGAAAACCCAGCAACAAATTATTTTGGTGCCGGGACAGTTTGAACAAGATCAATCGATTGCCAATAGCCGTGGTAAAATTAAAACCAATTTGGGCTTGTTAAAGCAAGTTCGACTTGATTACCCCGATGCTTTTATTGTCTATAAAGAACACCCTGATTTGTACTCTGGTGTGCGCCCTGGTGCGTTGGGTGAACACGCTGCTCTAGATGTTGCTGATTTGTACCTTAGCGATGTCGATATTACTACGCTATTAGGATTATGTGATCGAGTATGCACATTGACCTCTTTAACCGGATTTGAAGCCTTATTACGTCATAAAAAAGTAAGTACTTATGGTTCTCCTTTTTATGCCGGATGGGGGTTAACTGATGACAGCTTGTTATTTAAAGAGCGTACCAATAAATTAACTTTACAGCAGCTTGTTTTTGCGACTTTGGTTTCGTACCCCCGATATGTGGATTGGACAACGGGGCTGCTTACCTCGCCAGAGCGAGTGATTGATTTATTGGCTGATGAGCGTCGTCGTGCCGAGTTGCAAAGTGGTAGCGAACACCGTTTGCATAGTTCATGGTTGGCAAGATCAATACGTAAGATCAAGTACTTCTACGAGGCAACGCGTTTTAAGTAAGCATTATTTAGTTTCTAAGTAACTACTGTTTTGCTTTGGGAAATCATCGTTTAGTTTAAGGGAAACAAACTAAATACCACGAAAATGACGAATTACTTACCTCTATTTCAGGTTAGGTCATTTTCAGCATATTGTTATTATTTTTTGTGTGAATTTGAGAGTTTATTAATGAGTAATATTTTATTTTTACAGGGACCACTTGGGAAATTTTTTAAAAAATTTGCTCATTATGCTTCGGAACAAGGACATCAAACGTTCAAGATTAATTTTAATGGCGGTGATAAATTTTATGCGTCAGCAGATCATCAGTTCGACTATCTTGATAAACCTGAAGACTGGCATAGCTATTTAAGCGAATTTATTAAACAACATCATATTGCAAGAGTGATTGTGTATGGTGATTGTCGTTTTTATCATAAGGTAGCCAAACAAGTGGCGATTGAGTCGGGTATTGATTTCTGGGCTTGGGAAGAAGGTTATTTAAGATCAGGCTTTGTGACGCTAGAAAAAGATGGCTGTAACGCAAATTCACCTTTATTTGAGAATCCTGAGCATTTTTTGAATGAGCAGGCACAAGATATAAAAAATGCAATTCCGGTAGGGTCAACTTTTGGAAGGCGTGCTAAGTACGCGATTAATTATTATATTAGTTTGCACTTGTCAAAAAATATTTTTAAACATTACCATCACCACAGACCTTGGACTGCAGTTGAAGAGGGGATCTTTTGGTTGAAGAGTTTTAAGCAAAAATGGTTGTCCAAATTAACTGACCCCAAGCGTTATAAGGCCTTTGTTAAAAAATATAATCAACAGTTATTTCTTTTACCACTGCAAGTGGAAGTTGATTTTCAATTAAGAGACCACTCTAATTTTGATTCTGTGGATCAGGTGATCACAGAAGTTATGCGCTCTTTTGCTGCACATGCAACCCCAGAGCAAGCATTACTGATTAAGCATCATCCCCAAAATCGTGGTTTTACCCATTATGGAAAACTGATTAAACAACTTTCGATTGAATTAAATCTACAAGATCGGGTACTTTACGGGCACGATTTTAATTTGCCTGATGTTTATCGCCATGCAAAGGGGGTGGTAACGGTCAATAGCACAGTAGGTATTTCAGCCTTGTTACATCACTTGCCGACTATAACATTAGGTAAAGCTATTTATGATATTGATGGCATTACTTATGATAAAAGCTTAAATGAATTTTGGCAGGATGATTTTGAAGTAGATCAAAAGCTATTTTCTAAATTTAGAACTTACCTATGCCAGCAAAGCCAAGTTTCAGGAGATTTTTATAGAAAATCAGAACGATTAATCGAAATGGCTTACCCAAAAGTTTCTTTTAAACATAAAATACTTCATCCGCAAGCTAAGTCGGTTCAAGAATTGAAAGCGGGTTAGTTTATTCGTGTGTGGGAATGGGGTTGGTTGATAATATATTTTTACAATAATCTATAGTTATAGGCACCATAGAGCAAGGTGCCGTAATCTTTGACGATACTTTTAAACCACTTATCTAGTCATCAGATTGTTTAATCGTGCCATAGATATTGCGTGCATTGTTATCATTGCTTACAACCTCTTCTGATTGCTCTGCTTTAACAATTTTTTCAACTTTTTTCTTCATTACAGGCTTTTTTGTCTCTGCTTTTTTAACCGTCGCTTCTACTTCAGCAACAGGTGTCTGCTCTTTCTTTTCTTCTGCTTTTTTCACACGAATAAAACTACCCGCTAATTTATATCCGTTTAAATTTTTCATTGCAGCTTTTGCTTCGCCTACTCTAGGCATTTCAACAAAACCAAAACCTTTTGATTTACCGGTTTTTTGATCAAGTACTAAAGTACAAGATTGTACTAGACCATGTTCGGTGAATAAACTCTTTAACTTTTCTTCAGTGGTTGCCGTGGCAAGGTTTCGTACTAATAATTTCATGTTTCACCATTTATTTTTAACAATTGTTTCATTTTCAACCAAACCACTTCAAATTACATTGTTGAGGTCATTTGGATCTATTTAAAATGTATGTTTTTAAAAAGCTTAAGCGCTTCTTAATTCAAGCCGTTCAGTATATACCTATTAGTTGCAAAAATCAGTATGTCGAGTGCATACAAGAATCATTAAATGAGTATATAAAAATAATTTTATTCAGACACCGGTACATTAGATAAATCCGATTGCGTATTAAACTAAATATTAGTGTTATTTTTTACAAGCTTTAAATATCCAAGTAGCTTGGTTATTGGCAAACTGCTACAATGTGCAACTCGCTTTTTGAGCAGACTAAATCTATTTGGAAAATCATACAATGGCAGACGCTAAGTTTCTCGAAGCCGTCAATAGAAGACGTACCTTCGCTATCATCTCACATCCCGATGCGGGTAAAACAACCATCACTGAAAAAGTTCTTTTATTCGGGAACGCGCTACAAAAAGCGGGCACAGTGAAAGGTAAAAAATCTGGACAACATGCAAAATCTGACTGGATGGAGATGGAGAAAGATCGTGGTATCTCTATTACAACCTCTGTAATGCAATTTCCGTATGCCGATGGTTTAGTTAATTTACTTGATACTCCTGGGCATGAAGATTTCTCGGAAGATACATACCGAACGCTAACAGCGGTTGATTCATGCTTGATGGTAATTGATGCGGCAAAGGGTGTAGAGCAACGTACTATTAAACTAATGGAAGTTACTCGCTTACGTGATACGCCAATTATTACGTTCATGAATAAATGTGACCGTGATACTCGTGATCCTATTGATTTAATGGATGAAGTTGAAGACGTTCTAAATATTGCTTGTGCACCTATTACTTGGCCAATCGGTATGGGTAAAGAGTTCAAGGGGGTTTATCATCTACTACGTGATGAAGTCATCTTATACTCAACAGGCCAAGGGCATACAATTCAAGAGATACGTACAATCAAAGGCTTAGATAACCCTGAGCTGGATCAAGCATTACCGCTTCATGCTGACGATCTACGTGAAGAGATGGAACTGGTATTAGGCGCATCTAATGAATTTGACCATGAACTATTTTTGAAAGGTGAGCTAACGCCAGTCTATTTTGGTACTGCATTAGGTAACTTTGGTGTTGACCATGTATTGGATGGACTTATTGACTGGGCGCCTAAGCCACTTTCTCGACAAGCGAAACAGCGTGTTGTTGAACCAACAGAAGAAGAGTTTTCTGGATTTATCTTTAAAATTCAAGCCAATATGGATCCTAAACATCGTGACCGTATCGCTTTTATGCGCGTATGTTCAGGCAAGTATGAAAAAGGCATGAAAATGCGCCACGTTCGTACCGGTAAAATGGTTAGTATCTCTGATGCTGTCGATAGAACTTCTGCCGAAGAAGCTTATGCTGGTGATATTATTGGTTTACATAATCACGGTACGATTCAAATCGGTGATGCGTTTACTAGTAATGAAGAGCTTAAATTTACCGGTATACCTAACTTTGCGCCGGAGATGTTCCGTCGTATTCGTTTAAAAGATCCGCTTAAACAGAAACAACTGTTAAAAGGCTTGATGCAACTTTCAGAAGAAGGTGCCGTACAAGTGTTTAGACCTCTACGCAGTAATGATTTAATTGTTGGTGCTGTAGGCGTTCTGCAGTTTGAAGTTGTTGTACAGCGCTTAAAATCAGAATACAAAGTTGAGGCTATTTATGAAGGAATTAGTGTTGCAACAGCCCTATGGGTTGATAGTGATGAGCCTTTAAAAATGGCTGAGTTTGAGAAAAAAGCTTACGATAACCTTGCATTAGACGGCAGTAATAACCTTACTTACGTTGCTCCAACTATGATTAACTTGAACCTAGCTATTGAGCGTTATCCTGCTGTTAATTTCAGAAAAACGCGTGAACATTAATTTTAGAATATAAAAATACTTTTATTCAAAATAAAATAGCTAGGTAGTTACCCATGTTACCTCAAGATGCTTTGTCAGGCACAAGCTCGGACACCAGAGCAAGGCATAACATGAGGTAATTGTTATTCACTTTTCGATTGTTGCAACGCAGGGCTGCAATGGTTTGATAAAAACCGAGCTAGCGCCCCGAAGGGCAAGGCAACTTGCACCAATCTACGTTGTTATAAAACATCGACTTAGAGCGACTAGGCTTCAGTTTTATGCCTAGTATCTCGGCACAATATGCCTTGCTGACTTTGGATCTTGAAGTATCATGGGTTTAATTAAAATTATACCCGACTTTCACCTCGCTTATTTCCTGCCTATACTTAAACTCTTATAATTCAGATGCGACTAACTAAAGGCGCTATATACCCATGTTACTTCAAAATGCTTTG
>JBALXF010000266.1:0-5052 GCA_036961085.1 Psychromonas sp. | reverse complement strand
CTTTATCAAATATCGAATTTCTCGACTGGCACCCAGCCCTGAAACTTCGTGAGATTGACGCGATTAAGGAGAGTGAAAATGTTGGAAAATGAATCAATATTTTCTCCCGGAACCAGACTTGTCAATAAGCGATTTACTGCGATGCTGATTACCCTCATATTTTTCGTTAGCGCATGTTCAACCACGCCGCTTGCACCTTACACGGAAGACACGCCACCACTCGTGCTGCTGCCCGCTTCTCAGGCTGGTATTGATGATAAACGCGGACGTTTTCGTGAAATTTTCTGCACAATTCTAGAAGAGCGCAAGGCTACACTTCCAGATTATCTGCCATGTGACGATGCACTTACACAAGTCGGCGTTGAACCACACGCTACCGGCAGAAATGTAGAACTTGGCCAATCTAAACGTCATCTGACAGTCGCAATCGTTCCCGGTATTGGCTGGGACTGTATCCATGAATGGCTGAATATGAAAAACACGGCAGCTACACATATTCGCCAATTTGGATATGATGTAGCGACGATACAAGTGGATGCGCTATCGAGTTCCATCAATAATGCGCGCCAGATCCGTGATGCAATCATGGCGATGGAACTGAAAGATACAGAGCCTAGTCTTGTTCTTATTGGTTACTCCAAGGGAGCACCAGATATTCTGGAAGCCGTTGTATCCTATCCGGAGATACGTAAACACATAGCCGCAGTAATCAGTGCCTCTGGTTCTATAGGCGGCTCGCCACTTGCAAATGATGCAACACAGTCACAGCTTAACCTATTAAGGCACTGGCCAGACGCTAAATGCACAATCGGCGATAATGGAGCATTAGAGAGTTTACTTCCTTCAGCGAGAAGATCCTGGCTTGCCAATAACCCGCTTCCCAGTGACTTCCCCTATTACTCACTGGTTACATTTCCAAACCCTGAGCGCATCTCATCGGTCCTTGAGTCCAGTTACCAAAAACTGAGCCGGATAGATGCTCGCAATGACGGCCAGGTAATATTTTACGATCAGGTCATACCCGGTAGCACCTTGATTGGATATATTAACGCCGACCATTGGGCTATATCTGTCCCCATTGCCCGCTCCCATGAAACGATAGGCTCTATGTTCGTCGACCAGAATAACTATCCACGTGAAGCATTACTCGAAGCTGTGTTGCGATTTATAGAAGAAGAGCTTTCTGCATCAGAAAAATGACATGCCAAAAAGTTATTTACATACTAATTCCGCACTTGGCCGTTAACCGCCCATATCGCCTTAGAAAGCTAAGGCGCAAACGCCCCCTTTATACGACTTAGAACAGTGTGATTATTGGAAAGGCAAAAAGAAAGGTCTGATAATCCCTTGGCATTAGAAACGGGAAAAAGCGAGCGTAAATTTTCCAGCCTTTGTTTATTGCTATCAATGCTGCATCAGCAGTTAAAAAATCAACCAGACGCTATTAAAGACGTCAAAGAATATTGCCATATTCAGTGATCATACTTATGGTGAAAGACGAATATAAAAAGCACTTAATGCGTTAAATTTTCCTGTAAGCCGTTATAAAACGACAAAGTTTCAGCCCAATTTCATTGGCTTTTAATTCAACTCACTGGTCCCGATTTAAGTCAAAGTTTCAAATATTACCGACAATTACTTGATGATGCATAATGTTGACGCCCGCGTTATATGCAAGCACTACTGGGCGATATGTTGCTCACCGCATTAATTGGATTGAAAAAATAGAGTCCAGTCAGTTTATCTGCAAGCTATATATTACAATAATCTTTCCT
Source organism: Psychromonas sp. (assembly GCA_036961085.1). Taxonomy (GTDB): domain Bacteria; phylum Pseudomonadota; class Gammaproteobacteria; order Enterobacterales; family Psychromonadaceae; genus Psychromonas. The sequence continues at coordinate 3,277 of JBALXF010000266.1, read as the reverse complement.
TTGGTTAGACGCTTTCACTTTGCAAGCAACACCACCGTGCAATTTGATTATTGAACCAAACGGTAAGGGATCATCGAATAAATGACAGATTTGTTACTTTAAAAAGTGAAACAATCATAGGACAATAATAACATGTTATAATATAACATATTGTAACAATAACTAATTTAAGTGATGATATTTATGAGCACAGAGCAAAATATACAGTTTTGTAGAGATCACCATGACCACCAAAGTTGTATGAAAACAGCAATAGCAAAGGCTGAGCAGGTTTGCGAATCACGTAATCAACGCTTCACAAAATTAAGAAAACGGATATTTGAACTTGTATGGCAGCAACATAAACCAATTCGAGCCTATGATATCCTTGACCAATTGCAACAGGATGGACGTGCAGCTCCTCCAACGGTATATCGTGCGCTCGACTTTCTTTTGGAGCTCGGTTTAATACATCGTATTGAATCGATGAATGCCTTTGTTGGCTGTAATAATCCAGAAAAAAAACATGAAGGTCAGTTTTTTATCTGCAATGACTGTGGTGCTTTCGTGGAACTTCATTCTACACCTATTAACAGTGCAATCAGTCACTCAGCCGAACATAGTGGTTTTGAAATTCAGCAACGAACCATAGAAATTATGGGGCTATGTCCTGAGTGTAAAACCAAGCAAGATAAACAGTGAGTGGATAAGCCATAAGAAAAATGAATGAAAGCAAGAAATTGATAACAGTAATATAAAAAATGTTCCACTTTGTATCGCTTTTGTTTACTTACGCTAACCATTTTAATTTAGCTAACACACTTAACCACCACTACCGGTTACAAAATAAATATGATTATTTTAGTCAATGTGATTCACTTTTAAAGTGTTATGTTATAACATTGCTTTTTTCATCATGTTCTCTATAAAAAATTGAGAAGAAAATGAACAATAATAAAGAAAACATTTCCAAAATCGACAACTCAGTTAAATCGCTTTTATTATTAAGTGCCAATATTCGCTTAATTGGTGCATTTATTATTGTTGCCAGCCTATGGTTGGTATTAGGCCAATTACTTTAACGGGTTGATTCATGATTAATATTATTGATTTGTGTGTCAATTACAAAGACTCACTTGCCCTCGATGGGATTTCTACAGAAATAAAAGAAGGTGACTTGGTTGCCGTTGTTGGTGCTAATGGCGCCGGTAAGTCAACCTTGCTAAAAAGCATTATGGGACAATTAAAACCAAGCTCAGGACATGTTGATTTAGGTCAGCTAAGCCCGAAAGATATTGCTTACTTACCACAAAGCCATCAAATAGATCGTAAATTCCCAATCACAGTACATGAATTTGTATCGGCGGGAGCTTGGCGTCGTACAGGATTCTGGCGCATATTTAGTAATACTGAAAAATTATCATTGCAACAAGCGTTAAGCAAAGTCAACCTTATAGGCGTCGAAGAACGCCAAATAAGCGCCCTCTCCGGTGGTCAATTTCAACGTATGTTATTTGCTCGTATGTTAATGCAAGATGCTGAGATTTTATTGTTAGATGAACCCTTTGCAGCAATCGATGCACAAACAACCATGGACTTAATGGATGTTATTCATGATTGTCAAAAACAAGGTAAAACGATTATCACCGTTATTCATGATTTAGCTTTGGTTAATCGTTTTTTCCCCAAAGTAATTTTATTGGCAAAGCACCTTATTGGTAGCGGCGATACAAATTTAGTCATGACTGGTGAAAACTTATCTAAAGCGGGATATCAACATATTGCCTATATTCCAGAGCCCCCACCTTCAATTATTAAAATAGAGACAAAAATAGAACGCAATATTAAGCTGAATATTAAACAGCCTGTTAACACGACTGCAATTTGCTCTAATCCTGAACACTATGAGGAAAATGCATCGTGAGCTCAGATCTTTATAGTTTATTTTTAGAACCCTTTATCGAATTTTCTTTTATGCAGCGTGCATTATGGGGTTGTCTGGTATTAAGTCTGAGCGCAACTCCCATTGGTGTATTTCTTACCTTAAGGAAAATGAGTTTAACCGGTGATGCAATGGCGCATGCTATTTTGCCTGGGGCTGCTATTGGTTTTTTAGTTGCAGGGGTATCTATTACGGCCATGACCATTGGTGGTGTAATTGCGGGTTGTATCGTTGCTGTATTAGCAGGTGTCGTTGCACGCCACTCTAATGCAGAAGAAGACTCAAGTTTAGCGGCTTTTTACCTATTGTCCTTAGCATCTGGTGTACTCATTATTTCCGCAAAGGGAAGTAATATGGATCTATTGCATGTGTTATTCGGTTCAGTATTAGCACTTAACAATGATGCACTCATCCTATTAACATCGATTGCAACCATTTCATTAGTATCACTGGCAATCTTATATCGTCCTTTAGTTTTTGAATGTGTCGATCCTGCCTTTTTCAAGTCAGTCAGTAAATTAAGTTCAGTTGCACATTTTAGTTTTTTATTACTGGTCGTATTGAATTTGGTCGCAGGCTTTCATGCACTAGGAACCCTAATGGCCGTCGGATTGATGGTGCTACCCGCTGCTGTTGCACGTTTTTGGACAGAGAAACTGGGCAGCATGATCATCATTGCCTTTGTGACTTCGGTGTTCAGTAGTTACTTTGGTTTATTTCTCTCTTACCATGCAAGTTTTGCAACCAGCCCAGCAATTATACTGGTCATGGGAGTCATTTACATTATATCGCTATTAATCGGTAAACGTGGCGGGGTTTTAACACATAACTAATTTGTTCTAATCAGACTTAACAGTAACAAGGAAAAAAAATGACTTTTAAAACCACTAAACACGGGTATCTTATTGCCTCAATTGCACTTGGGTTAGGGATAAATTCAACAGCGTTTGCAAATGATAGAATTCCCGTTGTAACTAGTTTTTCAATATTGGGTGATCTTGTCTCTGAAGTGGGTGGTGAACACATTGATATCACGACACTTGTAAAAGCTAATGGGGATGCTCATGTTTATAGCCCAACACCTAAAGATGCTTTAGCTGTTCGTAACGCTAAATTATTGGTAGTGAATGGTCTTAATTTTGAAGGTTGGATGCCACGCTTTCTTGAATCAGCTCATTTTGAAGGAACAACAGTCGTAGCCTCAAACGGAATTAAAGTTATTGAGATAGGTAAGGATGAACATGAAGAACATGAAGAACATGCTGACCATGATGTAAATCACGAAGAACATGCTGACCATGATGAAAAGCACGAAGAACATGCTGACCACGATGAAAAGCACGAAGAACATGCTGA
>JBALXF010000265.1:3510-5064 GCA_036961085.1 Psychromonas sp. | reverse complement strand
TTTAAATTTAAACCTGATTTAACCCATACTAATTTTATTATCCCTGGAGCTTTATCAAGATTTGCATGCAAAGTACTACGCAAGGGGAAAGTGGTTTCGACACGCCATGAATTAAAGCAGTCGATGAATCCTTTACTTAAATGGTTAGAGAAGCGAACAGCTGTTTATGCAGACCATATTGTGCATATATCTAAAGTGGTTGAAGAATCTTATTCTAAAACGAGTGCTTCAAGTACAACAATCCATAATGGCATAGACTTAAAATATATTGAAAGTTTAAAGCATGGTAAGAGTATAATTAAACCTCTAAGTATCGTGTGTCTAGGTCGAATGGTACCTGTAAAAGGTCAATCTGTTTTAGTTGAAGCAATACCTCATGTTATTAATAAGCACCCCGGTGTTTCAGTGACTTTTATCGGCTCAGGTGAAGATGAATTCATGTTGAAAAATAAGGTTAAATCTCTAAACCTTATTGAAAAATTCACATTTAAGGGGTGGATGGAAAGAGATAAAGCAATGCACTTGATAGCAAGTTCAAATTTAATGGTGGTTCCGACAGGGGCTGAGCAAGAAGGATTTGGATTGGCAATTATAGAAGGTCTTGCTATGGAAACCCCCCTTATTAGCTCTAATATTCCTATCTTTCGTGAAGTGGCAGGTGACTCAGCTCGAATGTTCAAAACGGGTGATAGTCAATCACTTGCTAATGCGATTATTGACGTTTTTGAAAATCCTGCTGCTGCACAAAGTAGAAGCACACAAGGCAAACAACGGGTAATGGACAAGTTTACGGTCGATGTCATGGTTGATGCTTACCTAAATGTATATGAACAGTTGTTCGTTAATAAATCTAAAAAAATTAGTGGATAATGAAAGTATTTCCAATACTATTGCACTTATTAAATGCACTTATTAAATGCACTTATTTATTGCCGATGAAATTCATTTCTAACTTAGATCCAAATAATTAACCGCTCCATTGAGAATATCAAACATGCCAAATATAAAAGTAACCGCGATTATCACGGTTTATAACGAAAAAGACTTAGTTAAACGTTCCATTGAAAGTTTATTGATGCAAACCTTGTCATCCATTGAAGTGCTCATTATTGATGACGGCTCAAATGATGGTACGCCTGAAGTCATTGAAGCTATGCCTGACGCTAGAATTAGACTGATCCGCGGTGATCGTATGGGCCGAGCTGCCGCGTTAAAGTTGGCTTGTGAAAAAGCTCAAGGACAATACATTGCCAACTTAGATGCCGATGATATTGCTTACCCAGAGCGCTTGCAAAAACAAGTCCAGTTTCTTGATAACAACCTCGACCATGCTTGGGTTGGCTGTGGTGAAGAGCGTCGTGATACGCAAAGAGATGAACATATAGATCGTATTTATCCGCTTTCAGATAAAGAGATACGCCGTCAATGCGCCAAGTGTATCCCTTATACCCATAGCGGCATTCTATTTCGTAAGTCATTAATTGACGAAGGGATCAATTATGACCCCAGCCAGCCCTATCTGATCGATTTTGAATTTTTTCTTAGAGTTGCTCG
>JBALXF010000265.1:0-3500 GCA_036961085.1 Psychromonas sp. | reverse complement strand
AGTGGCTAATTTACCGGAAATATTAGCTTGCCGTTATGTGCGTGATGAAAGTTTCTTTCAAAGTAAGTTTAAAACATCAAAACAGAATAGACGTTTAGCGCGGTTTGGGCTGCAAGCGGTATTTTGGTTTCGCCTACCCCCTTGGTATTTAGTCTATCCATTAGCACGGTTAATCTACCCTATGATACCAGTCAGTCTCAAGAAGCGAGTACGCAAAGCCAACGGTTTACAAGAAAACAGCAATTAATGAGCTATTTATTCGCTATTCCCGGGCTAGTACTATTAGGTGCTGTTTTTAATTGGATAAGCAAAGCGCCGGTTAGAGGACTTTATCTGGCTTTTTTTGCAACTGGCATCTTAGAAACCGTTAGTTTAGGGCCGCTGCGTGATAAAGTGGGGTTGACGGAGTTAGCCATTATCCTTACCTGGTTTGCTATGTTTTTGGGGCATGCATGGCGAAAAGAGCGACAAGCTTTGACGCAGTTACAAAAATTATCATTACTTTTTTTAAGTGCATTTATTTTTGTTCAGTGGCTCTCATTTTTGGTTAACAACGCGAGCTTTTATGGCGCTATGATGGGGAGTTTGGTTGAGGTACTTAATTATACCTATGGCGCCATGATGGTAATGACCGTGGTGTTACTCGTTGATGATTGGGATAAACTAAAAGGTTGTTTGTATGCTTGGTGCATAGGGGCTGCAGTGGTAAGCGTTATTGGTGTGTGGGGCATGACGGGCACAGCACCCGCATGGACAATCGATGAATTCACCGGGCGCATCTCATCGACGTTGAAGTTTGAAAATCAAATACCTGCTTTTATTATTCCCATATTTTTACCCGCGATTATTATGATTTTATCCCGAAGCACTTCAGGGCTGATGAAATTGGGGCTATCTATATTAACGTTACTGATGACTGTGACTATGATTGGCACTGGTAGTCGTACTGCATTTTTATTATTAATAATTGCCTTCATTACTTTACTCATCATAGGCTTTTTTGAGCGCGCTAACACTGACTTATTTAAAGGCCGTTTAGGACTATTTATCATCGTATGTTCTATCGGTTTCGTTGGTTATGTTGCAGCCGCCCTTACTGCTTTTGATGGCCATTACGCTCTTGGTCACACGCCCTCTTGGCAGAGACCCGTCGTCGTTCTTTATAATACGATTACGAGTGAAACGGGCACGATAGATACAACAAGAACCGGGCAGGCAGATGTGATTTTAAAAAATGCCGAGACGTCGATGTTTATTGGCAATGGGCCAAAATTATACGGCTCTAAATATGGCGTCTCAGAAATTCATAATACCTATGCAGGAATTTACACCGAATCAGGTTTATTTGGTCTTTTCTCGTTTATTTTATTTTTAATATCATCATGTTATACAGTTTTATATGTAAGGAAATTAGAACCGATTCCCTACCATAGATTAATTCTTTCAGCACTATTGGCTGGTTTTACTCTGCTTTTATTATATGGCATGACGATGTATGGCTTAAGACAGCGGAATATTTGGCTTTTAGCGGGGTTATTGATTAGTAGCCACACACTTTTAAAACAAAAAAATCAAAGTGAATGAAAAAAATGAAAATACTATTCATAGAAAGTTACCCACAAGTTATTTTTGGCCAACAAAAAACGTTACTCTCATTGCTTGCGGAAGCACAAAAACAACGCATTGATACCACAGTAGCGTGCACTGAGCGCGGCGTTTTCACCGAAAAATTAGAAGAGTTAAATTATAAACTCGAGTTGTTTCGTTATCCTGAAATGTTATCTACTTATGGTGGGGCAATTTACCGATATGGTTTAACGCAAAAAATAAAAACTGCCTTTCAGCTGCTTAAGTATATAAACGGTATTCGCCTTAAACTTAAAATGATGAAGCCGGATCTTGTCTTTTGTAATGATATGCGTGGATTGTTGACTGTCGGTGTTGCCGCAAAATTTGCAGGTATCCCTGTTGTTATCTGGGATAAACTCGATAAACCGCATGGCTGGATGGACTGGTTTCAACTGCCGCTGGTGCAAAAAAATATTATTATTTCCGATTCTGTGCGTGTTAAATACCCTCAATGGCAGCAGTCATTTTTTTCTAAGAAAATAGAAAAAATCTATAATGGTGCCTATTTAGATGTGTATATGAATACCTCTGAAAAAAGAGTTGAATTAGGGCTTGGTGCGCAAGATATTGTCATTGCGATTGTCGGTTCAATTAATAGCCGAAAAGCCCATGATCGTATTTGTTCCATTTTTCCTAATCTCTATAATAAAAATCCTAATATTAAGTTATTGGTGATTGGTGATTGTTCAAATAGCCCTGAAGATCTTGCCTATATGGAACAACTTCCGAATCGGGATCATGCCGGCATCGAGTGGTTAGGTTTTCGTACCGATGCGCCTGAAATAATTAAATCGATTGATATTCTGGTGATCCCTTCTCGCTATGAAGGCATGGGGCAAGTCACTGTTGAGGCGATGGCCTCTGGTAAACCTGTAGTGGGAGCCAATAATGGCGGAATTCCTGAGGTTGTTGAGGATGGCGTCACGGGGTTTATTTTTGAAGGTGATGATCTTGATGAATTTGAAGATAAATTATTAATATTATGTGACTCTAAAGCGTTAAGAGAAGAGATGGGCCAGGCTGGGTTGAAGCGTGCGCAGGAGTATTTCAACCGCACTACTCAACATAAAAAAGTCATTAATCTATTACAGCAGGCTGCAAAGAAATAATGAGTAGAATATTAAAAATAGCACATTTACAGTTGCTCCCTTTAGTTACCGGTGTGCAGCGCGTTACCTTGGATGAGTTAGAGCGTTTAGATCCTGAACGCTTTGCAACTTATATCATCTGTAAAGAGCCGGGACCGATGACCGAAGAAGCTGAGGGTAAAGGCATCACTTGTTTTTACTGCTCAGGGTTAATGAGGGCGGTTTCTCCTAAAAATGATTTACTCGCTTTTTGGCAGTTATATCGATTATTTCGAAAACACCGTTTTGATGTTGTACATAGCCACTCTTCTAAAACCGGTGTAATAGGCCGTGTTGCTGCTAAACTTGCTGGCGTGCCGATGATCACCCATACCGTCCATGGTTATGCTTTTCCTGCCGCGAATAGTAAGTTAGAAAAATGGATTTTTTTTGTTATGGAATGGCTTGGTACTAAATGTTCAGATAAAGTGATTTGTCTACATGAAGCCGATCTCAAAATAGCGCAAGAACAGTTAGGGGCAAAAAGCTCGCAGTTAGCGGTACTTGCGAACGGGGTTGATACTGAAAAATTTAGTCCAGCTTCTGAAAAGAATAAAAATAAAATTCGTGAGCAATTAGGCTTGCCCACAGAGACTACTGTGATCGGCATGGTCGGGAGACTATGGCGTCAAAAGAACCCGCAAGCTTTTATCAATGCAGCTATTGCGTTATTAGAGCAACAGGTCGATGCTCATTTTGTTGTGATCGGTGATGGTGAATTAAAAGCAGTGCTAGAGCAACAAG
>JBALXF010000264.1:0-5066 GCA_036961085.1 Psychromonas sp. | reverse complement strand
ATGATGGTATCTTCAGACCAGCTTTCTTCTATGGTTTCAAAAGGGCCTCTTGCCACTAATAGCTGATTATTTTTTTCAAGCGCGGCCTGATTTTTATCGGCATCATCAGATGAATAGTTGGTGCCGACTGTTTCTAGCTTTGCGACAAGCTCAGTGATAGATTGCGGCAAAGAGTAAATAACAATACTAATAATGGCGATAAGGATAACAACTAACAACAGGACCCCAGAAACATTATCTTTTATCCATGATACGTCGTATTTAGTGTTTGATGAGGCCGTCATAATTATTGTCCATTGAATATGATGAAATACACAAATGTCACCTAAAAATATCGTTTTTAATTATACTTTTGCTTTAAATACAAAAGTATAATTTAATAAGCCGCTATTTTTGGCAAACTACTTAATCAAGTGTATGCAATAATCAACAGATGGCTAGTTTAGAAATTAACACGCTATTATGTAGAGAATAAGACTGATTAAGCAAAAATCAGGTAATTTTTGCTTAATCGCTTAGCTTTAATAATCGAGAGATTAACGCGATTGGAAGTCTTGTTTAATTTTCAATAACGCTACGTAATACCTGCTCACTTACACCTTCAACTATTTCACTGCTGCCAATAGAAGTTGGTAAAATGAGACGTAACTTTCCATCGAGTACTTTTTTATCAAGCTGCATATGTACTGCAAATTGCTCGTAATGCATATCTTCGGGTGCCACTAAAGGTAAGTCGAATTCTGAGATTAATTCTATAATCTGTTCAACTTCATCATGTTCGACTAAGCCTAATATGAAAGATGTTTCCGCCGCTAAGACCATTCCGACTGCAACCGCTTCTCCGTGTAGCCAATTGCCATAACCTTGTTCAGCTTCAATAGCATGACCAAATGTATGACCGAGATTCAGCAGTGCACGAACACCGTGCTCTTTTTCATCCAAGGATACAATTTCAGCTTTAATCTCACAGCAGCGTTTTATCATGTAAGTTATAGTTTCAGGGTTTAATGCCTTGATACTCTCACTATTATCAGCAATCCAAGTGAAAAAATCTTGATCGTAAATAATGCCGTATTTAATCACTTCAGCCATACCCGCTGCAAATTCTCGTGCAGGCAGTGTTTTTAAACAATTAATATCAATAATAACGGCCTGAGGTTGATAAAAAGCGCCAATCATATTTTTACCTAATTCATGATTAACCGCTGTTTTTCCACCGACAGAAGAGTCTACTTGCGATAAAACCGTAGTGGGAACTTGAATGAACGGTACACCACGTTGATAACAAGCGGCAGCAAATCCGGCCATATCACCAATTACACCACCACCAAGCGCCACAATAGAAGTATCTCGGGCATGTTTGTTTGCTAATAATTGAGTTAAAATTATTTCAAACGTTTTAATGTTTTTATGTTTTTCACCGTCAGGCAATATAACTTCATCAAGTTCAAAATTAATTAATGTTTCTTTACAACGATCCAAATATAAAGGAGCGACCACATCATTGGTCACGATCATCACTTTTTTACCTTTGATGACACTCGAAAACAATTCTGTCTGTGCTAATAAGTTTTCACCAATCGAAATTGGGTAACTACGTTCGCCTAAATCAACAATTAATTTATCCATTAATTAAAAGCCTACTAATTGAATTATTTGACTAGCTACAACTTTAGCGCTTTGTTCATCTGTTTCTATGGTGTAGTCAGCGACTTCATCGTAAAACGCATTGCGCTTGTCTGCTAGATCTTCTAATACTGTACGTGGGTCATCATTTTGTAATAAAGGACGACGTTTATCTTTTAATGTTCTCGCTAACTGCTTGTTAACACTTGTTTTTAAATAAACAACGATACCACGAGCAGATAAATGAGTTCTGTTTTCTGGGCGAATTAATGCACCGCCACCAGTAGCTAAAACAATACCATGCTTTTGACTTAACTCATCGATCATATCTTGCTCACGAGTACGGAAGCCCTCTTCGCCTTCAACATCGAAAACCCAAGCGATATCTGCGCCTGTTTTTCTTTCGATCTCAGCATCAGAGTCATGAAAGTTAAGGTGCAACATTTGTGCTAAATGACGACCTATTGTGCTTTTACCAGCCCCCATAGGGCCGATTAAAAATATATTTCGTTGTTCTGCCATTTTTTAATTTACTCAAGTATTGGATTACTGGGAAACCCCTTTAGAAAAAGAGAAGTGATATACATTATCGCAATTGTTGATAAGTTAATGCAAGCAGATAAATAAAATAAGCCTGAAGATATACTCCAGGCTTACTTTATTCTATTGATATGGGGAAATTAATACTTAGTTTGCATCACAATACGTGGTGTAACAAAAATTAATAGTTCAGACTTAGCATTCTCTTGAATCGTTGTTCTAAATAAAGCACCTAAATAAGGAATATCACCTAACACAGGTACTTTGGATACCGAATCAGTAACACGTTGTTGATAAATCCCACCTAATACCAATGTTTCACCATTTTCAACTAATACTTGTGTACCAATTTCTTGTGTTTCAATTGAAACGGCTTGTCCAATACCCGTTGGAATGATTTCACCTTTAGAATCTTGAGTGATAACAAGATCCAAAATCACTTTATCATCAGGCGTTATTTGTGGTGTCACTTGCAAGCTTAACACCGCTTTTTTGAATGAAACAGACGTGGCACCTGACGAAGATGACTCAACATAAGGGATTTCACTACCTTGCTCGATATAAGCCGTTTGTTGATTCGCAGTAGTAATACGTGGACTAGCGATAATTTCAGCTTTATTTTCTTTTTCTAGGGCTGAAAGCTCTAAATCAAGAATATCGCCATTGGCCAATTTAGCGACCTGAAAAGCGATAGTACCCGCAGCCCCAGCAACAGGAAGGTTTACATTTAAGCGATCATCAATACTGCTGCTACCACCTTGAATTCCCTCAATTCCTTCAAGTGAACCTGATGTACCGCCATTACTACCTGTTGAAGATATGCCCCATTTGATACCTAATTCTTCACCGACAGAGTCATTCACAGTGACCATGCGCGCTTCAATAACCACTTGGCGAATCGGAATATCTAAGATTTCAACCATCTCTTTAACGCCATCAAGCACCAACACGGTATCTTTTACCAATAAGGTATTGGTTCGCTGATCAACACTAACTGAGCCTCTAGCTGACAAAAGACTAGTATTACCATTAGATAGCATGGTTGCTATATCACTTGCTTTGGCGTAATTTATTTGAATAAATTCTGCATACAAGGGAGATAATTCAGCAACTTCTTTTTGAGATTCTAATTGCTCGCGTTCTTTCGCCGCTAACTCTATGGCAGGGGCAATCATTAAGACATTGCCATCCATACGTTTACCTAAGCCTTTAACTTTTAGAATGATGTCCAACGCTTGTTCCCAAGGAACATCATCTAAACGAAGCGTAATATTGCCATTAACAGAGTCGGTGATAACTAAATTAAAGCCATTAAAATCAGCGATCAACTGCAGTACTGTACGGACAGGAATATCTTGGAAGTTCAAAGAAATAGCTTTGCCTTGGTAGGCGCTAACTTTTTCATCTTTAGGCTTTTCTGACACTTCTATCATAAATAAACTATCCAACTGATCGTATCGATAGTTATATTCATCCTTTATGTCAAAAACAAATCTTGTTTTACCATTTTCATTAAATGTTTCAATTTGCTCAACTGTCGTAGCAAAATCGACAACATCCATAATATAAAGCAGTTCGTCAGTTATATAGGTGCTCTGAAATTCAGCGATTAATTGCTGATCTCGACGACGAATATCAACCGCGACACTTGAGTTATCAAGATAGACAAATAATTTACCTTGCCCCTCAGAGCCTCTTTTAAAATCAATTGACTTAATACTATTTACGTAACCTTTAGGTGTTTTTAAGGTGCTTTTATTACTTGGCTCATGTTTCTCTATAGCAGTTACAGAAGCAGTTTGTGAAGCACTATTTTGCGCGATAGAAGCACTTATTAGTTGCTCTTCTGCTGTCGCAGATACTGCTTGGTTAGCATCACCAAAACGTACAACAAGCGTTTCTTTTTCCTGGCTAACTCTATATGGCATTAAGGTATCTAACGCTATAATCAGTTTTAAGCCATCCGTGGTTCGCAACACTTCAACCTGGTTAACACCATTTTTATCAATTGGGATAGGGTTAAGTTTGAGTAGAGAACTAGCATCTTCAACATCAATAACCAGCTGATTAGGCCGATAATGCAGTTTATCTGTATACCCTGGAATGGCTTCGTTGAATTCAAATTGTATTTCAAATTTACCTTCAACTAAGGGGTTTACATTAACTTTATTAAGTTGAGATTCAGCAATGGCGATTGAAGAACTAAATAGCAAGCCCAATCCTGAAAAAATAGAGAGTAGTGCTTTGGATTTTTGTATTTTCATTATGTTTATTTCATCCCTGATAAATATTTCATTCAGATAGTAAAGCGATTTGCGTTACTCTTTCTTGCCAACATCCATCCATGTCTGCAGCTAGCTCAAGCAATTCAATTTTACCTTTAGTGACATTCAGCACTTTGCCATGATTCAAACCTAAGTAATAGCCCACTCGGATTCGATGTAGTTCCCCACCAGAAACCTGTACCAATCCCCAAGTTTGATCATCTACGTTGAGGGTTCCTCGCATGATTAAATTATCTAATGAGTACATTTCTAATGCTTGTTTTTTACGGTCAAAATTAGGTTGAGGACAACTTTTAGGAGCATTTGCAACCGGAGTCACAATTTCTGCTTGCGGTTCAGAAAAAGGATTTCGTGCGCTTTCTTGAGTAAAAGCTAGCGCATCAATTTTTTTCAATGTGGGAACTTTATCGTTAATAGGATAAGACCTAGACTTTGCTTCCACAACAAATGTATTTAAGTCTCCAAGATCCGCTTCATTACATGAAAATAAAGGGAATGTCATAAATAAGATGATTAACTTTCTCAATTTTGATCCCCTTTATATTGGTTTGTTTTAGCGACAACATTCAATGCCATTTGACCACCTTTTTCTTTTGATAACCTCAAGTTATCTAG
>JBALXF010000263.1:0-5072 GCA_036961085.1 Psychromonas sp. | reverse complement strand
GTGAAATTGCACCCCATAAAAATTATCTTTATTGACTGCCGCAGTGAAAGGTGTGCCGTATTCACAACTGGCAATCGTATTATCATTTACCGGTAGTGCGTAACTGTGCACAAAATAGAAGTAGGTGCCTGCAGGGATGTCTTTAAATAAAGGATCATCTAATTTTGGTGTGACCTGATTCCACCCCATATGCGGAGAACGTAACGGTGCCACATCCATTTTTTCGATATGACCTTCAACAATACCTAATGTTTCAATAATTGGTTGGTCGCCAAAACCTTCTTCTGAAGCTTCTGCTTACATTTGCATGCCCAAACAAATACCTAAAACAGGCTGTGTTAAGCCCTTAATTTGTGTCACTAAATCACGTTCGATTAAATTCGCCATCGCTTCTTTAGCTGTGCCTACACCAGGTAAAAACAGTTTATCAGCCTGTTTTAATATTGCCGGATCCTTGCTAACTTTTACCTGATAACCTAAACGTTCAATAGCAAATTTAACCGATGATAGGTTAGCGCAACCTGTATCAATAATAACTATATTCATAAAACACCTTTGCTTGAAGGCAAGTCAGTACCGACAATTTGCACGCTTTGACGAAGGGTGCGGCCAAAGGTTTTAAATAGACCTTCAACCATATGGTGAGCATTACCATTTTGAACTTCAAGATGAATCGTTGCGCGCATTGCTTGTGCTAATGAATAAAAGAAATGTTCAACCATTTCTGTAGACATAGTACCCACTAATTCACGCGGGAAATCGGCTTTGAATTTAAGAAAAGGGCGCCCAGAAAGATCTAAGGTACAGCTTGCTTTGGTTTCATCCATTGGCAATACAAAACCAAAACGGCCAATGCCACGCTTATCCCCAAGCGCTTTATCTAATGCTTCGCCTAGTGCAAGTGCTGTATCTTCAACGCTGTGGTGATCATCAATGTGTAAATCGCCTTTTACGTTGACGTCCATTTTGAAACCACCGTGGGTAGCAATTTGATCTAACATGTGATCAAAAAAGCCCATGCCAGTATCGATGTTATTTTCACCCGTAGTATCTAAATCAACAGTGACGTTGATATCTGTTTCTTTAGTAGTACGTGTTACAGAAGCAATACGACCTTTACTGGTTAACTGCTTAACAATAGCAGGCCAGCCAAGGGTTTCTTTATTGTACATGATACCGTGAATGGCCATGTTTTCTGCAAGTTGTACATCGGTAATACGATCACCGATAACATAGGAATTTGCAAAATCAATACGACCCGACTGAAGATACTCGCTAACCATACCTAAATGCGGTTTACGGCAGCTACAGTTATCTTCAGTGAAGTGTGGGCACAATAAAGTAGCTTCAAATATAACACCTTGAGAGGCGAATATTTCCATCATTTTATTTTGTGGAATATCAAAATCTGATTGCGGGTAGCTATCGGTACCCAAACCATCTTGGTTAGAAACAATCACCAGAATATAACCTGCATCCTGCAGTGTTAGTAAACTAGGAATAACATAAGGTTCAAATTTTAGTTTGTCTAAACTATCAACTTGTTTATCACTGATTGGCTCATCAATTAACGTACCGTCACGGTCGATAAATAGAAATTTTTGTTTACTCATTTTTAGTCCCTACAGTGAGTTTAAAGTGTTTAGTGTGCGTTCCATTTCAGCTTCAGAGCCGATCGTAATACGAATGCAATTTTCTAAGCGTGCTTTAGTGGCAAAATCACGCATTATGATGCCATCATCGGCAAAGGCTTTGAATATCGCTGCTGAATCTTGAAAGCGTACCAGTATAAAATTACCGGTAGCAGGAAAGACTTCAACAACACAGTCTAATTTTTGTAATGCATTTTGCAAAATTGAGCGATTGTTATTTAATGTATTTACCCTTGCTTTCATTACTGCTAGACCATCTATTGACAGGGCTTGTGTTGCAATTTGAGCAACGGGATCTGACATTGGGTAAGGGGCAATCACCTTACTAAGCATCTCAATCACACTTGTTTGTGCCAAGGTGAATCCACAACGAATAGCGGCTAATGCAAAGGCTTTAGATAAAGTACGTGTTATGACTAGGTTTTCATGCAGATCAATTAAGTCGGCTTGGCTCAGCTCGGGACAAAATTCAATATACGCTTCATCGGCAACAATTAGTGCTTTGCCTTGTGTTGCTTCTAATAAAGCGATCAGTTTTTGCTTATCCAGCATATTACCGGTGGGGTTATTAGGCGCACATAAAAAAACAATCTTAATCTGTTTTTCAGGATCAAGTACTGCTTCTGTGACCGTTTCATAATCAACATCAAAGTTGCTATCTAGGGCGACTTGTTCAATACCAACACCACAGGTTTCAGCGCTTATTGCATACATGCCATAAGTAGGAGGACAAATCAAAATACTGTCGCTGCCTGGTTCACAGAAAGTGCGGATCAGGATTTCAATGCTTTCGTCGGCACCACGGGTACTAAGCACCTGGGTATTTTTTAGATTGGCGTAATCCGCATAAGCATTAATAAGCTGCGGAGGTTGAAACTCTGGGTAACGATTAAGATTAGATGAATCTAATTGATATTCGCTACATTCAGGAGCTTCATTCGCATTTAACCAAACTTCACCACTGCCACCAATACGGCGAGCGGAAAGGTAAGGAGTCAATGCTTGCACCGTTTCTCGGGCGAGGTGTTTAATATTACTCATGTCTTTCTATCTCCCTAGCTGACAATTTTCCATGGCAAAGCTTACGCTTCGCGAAAAGTAATTATTGAATATTTGATTAACCGTTAAGCTTATCCATACGGATTGTGACAGCACGTTTATGCGCTGTTAGCCCCTCTGCATCAGCAAGACAAGTTACTGTTGGCGCTAAATTACGTAGCCCATCTTGAGTTAACTCTTGTACGGTATAACGCTTACTAAAATCTGCTAATCCAAGACTCGAATAGGTTTTTGTATAACCATAAGTGGGTAAAACATGATTAGTACCGCTGGCATAATCGCCGACCGATTCTGGCGTCCAAGCACCTAAAAAGATAGAGCCGGCATTGCGCAGTTTAGGCTGTAAAGCACGTGGGTCATTAGTTTGAACAATCAAATGCTCAGGTGCGTAGCGATTAGATATTTGTAGCGCTTGTTGTAGGTCTTCACAAACAATGGCAACGCTGTGGCCTAGCGCTTTTTCCGCTATCTCACGACGTTCTAATACAGCTAATTGCTTAGCGATTTCAACGATTGTTTGTTCAGCAACTTGTGCACTCGGAGTAACCAGTATTGATTGAGAATCATGGCCATGCTCAGCTTGAGATAATAGATCTGCTGCAATAAATGCAGGATCTGCATCTTCATCGGCAATCACTAATACTTCAGAAGGACCGGCTGGCATATCAATAGCTGCACCAGCAAAGTCATTGCTTACTTGGCGTTTTGCTTCAGTAACAAATGAATTTCCAGGACCAAATATTTTATCTACAGCTGCAATCGTTTCTGTGCCATAAGCTAATGCAGCAATCGCTTGTGCACCACCAACGGTATAGATTTCGTCTATTCCACATAGTGATGCAGCATATAATATTTCATCTGCAAGGGGAGGCGGTGAACACAATACCACACGAGAACATCCTGCAATTTGTGCGGGTGCTCCGGTCATAATAACCGTTGATGGTAATGGCGCACTGCCACCTGGAATATACAAACCAACTGATTCGATTGCTTGAGTGTGCATTTCACAAACCACACCTGGCATAGTTTCAACACGAATAACACCTTGTACTTGTGCTTGATGAAACTTAACAACTTGCTGATAGGCGGTTTTGATAGCATCTTTGATGTCACTACCTAAACGTTCACTTGCCTGCTCAATATCTTGTGTAGAAACAGTGAAATTATCACCTTCTAATTTATCAAAGCGTTTGGTGTATTTAACTAATGCACGGTCACCATTATTACGAATATTTCCAATAATGTCAGCAACGGTAGCACTTAGCTCAGCAGAATCCGCCATAGCAGGTCGTGCAAGTAAAGATGCCTGTTTTTCGTTTGATAGACCTAACCAGTCAATGATTTGCATTCCAGTTTGCATATTTACTCCATCATTTTTTCAATTGGTAATACTAAGATTGAGCTTGCACCCAATGCTTTAAGCTGTTCCATTGTTTCCCAGAATAGGTTTTCTTTACTTACTACGTGCAGTGCAACATGATCGCTGTTCCCAGCAAGCTCCATTACCGTTGGCTGTTCAGAGCCCGGTAGTAGGTTATTGATTGCTTCTAAATTTTGTTTAGGTGCATGTAACATGATGTATTTACATTCTTTCGCTAATTGAACGCCATCGATACGTGTTAAAATACGGTTTACAAGATCTTGTTTTTCAGCACTTAGTGGTGCTTCTCTTTGCATTAGGACAGCAGTAGAGCGGTAGATAACTTCAACTTCTTTTAGACCATTTGCTTCTAATGTGGCACCTGTAGAAACAAGGTCACAAATAGCATCAGCAAGTCCAGCACGAGGTGCAACTTCGACAGAGCCAGTTAACATACATGAGGTATAAGGAACGTTTGCTTCTTCCATGAAACGTTTAAGGATATGTACATAAGTAGTCGCAATACGTAAGTTTGCAAGAGACTGCACACCTTGATAATCAAAGTCATTATCAACCGCTAGAGAGAAGCGACAAGCACCAAAAGCTAACTCTTTGACAACTTTATGTGCTGTAGGCTCATTTGCTACCGAGCGCATCATGCTTTCTTCTTCAAGTACATTTTGGCCGATAAAACCTAGGTCAACCACACCATCCATTACCAAACCAGGGATATCGTCATCGCGCACACGAAGGATATCAATGGGCATATTTTCACTGTGAGCAATTAAGCGTTGCGTATTTAAATTTACTTTAATACCACAAGCTTTTAAAAGCTTAACGGAATTGATATTGTAAATGAATTCCGTAATGATTCCCAGCCACATACGGTACCAGCGAGAGATTATTGTCTCCTTTTTGCTTCCGCCTGTTTCCTATACAATCCTTCACAAGCGGATAGAGCAGGTATGTAACTTTCGTTGTGAGAATTCCTATTCCTGCAC
>JBALXF010000262.1:0-5080 GCA_036961085.1 Psychromonas sp. | reverse complement strand
GGAACAGTACAAAAATCCCCGATGAAGCCACTAAGATTGAAGTACCAAGATCTGGTTGCATTGCAATTAATAAAGTGGGAAGCAATAAGATTATTAGACTAATAAAAATATTCTTTAAACGTGGTGGTAGGGTGTATTGACTGACATAGTAAGCAACCATAAATGGCATAATCAGCTTCATTATTTCCGAGGGTTGAAACTTAGTAAAACCTAAGTCTAACCAACGTTGTGCTCCTTTCCCTGTGTGTCCAACAATAGGCACCGCAATTAGCATTAATACACAAATAATAAAAATAGCGGGAGTCCAGCGCTGATACATTTCAGGGGGTATTTGCGCCATGATAAACATCGCGGCAAGTGCAATTCCTAAGCGTATTAACTGTCTCACTAACATTTCGTAACCAGCAACCGAATATAGTGTGGTTAGGCTGATTGCCATTAATGAAAATAATCCAATTAATAATAACGGATCAATATGCAAACGATAAAATAAACTCTTCTGAGCTTTTGTAGCAACCATAATTAAAAGTCCAGAGGTTGAATAATTGAAACAGGCGGAATATTATCAAAATGCTCATCAAATAAAGCACGTGCAATAGGTGCTGCGTTACTGCTTCCGCCACCGGCATTCTCTAACACCACAGTTGCTACTATTTCGGGAGATTCAAATGGAGCAAAGGCAATAAACATAGCATTATCTCTGTGTCGCTCACTTATTTTATCTGCATCATAAACTTCATTTTCTGCGATATTAATGACCTGTGCCGTGCCTGATTTCCCGGCAACGGAGTAACTGGTTTTTCTAAAGGCTTTATAGGCGGTGCCAGATCTTTTACTGGTAACACCATACAGAGCATCTAAGGCAATATCCCAATATTTTTCTTTTTGTAAATGAATTGGCATTTTCGATTCATGTGCTGGAGAGAAATTCCCATCAGCAGAAATAATAGATTGTAAAATACGTGGTTCAATTACATCACCGCGACGCGCTAGAATCGTTGTTGCCTTAGTTAATTGGATAGGTGTCACAGTCCAATATCCTTGCCCAATACCAATTGATATGGTATCACCATCGTACCAAGGCTCATTAAATCGAGCTCTTTTCCAGTCGCGGGAAGGCATGATCGCTTTACTTTCTTCGCTAATGTCTAATCCACTATAATTACCAAAACCAAATTGTTGCATAAATGGACTGATCCTATCGATCCCTAATTTGTAAGCGGTATCATAGAAGAAAGTATCGTTACTTTGTTCAATAGCATGATAAACATCGACTTGGCCATCGCCCCAGCGCTTCCAATTTCGAAAACGACGAGTTGAATTGGGGACTCTCCACCAACCGGGATCATATATTTTAGTTGTTTCAGTGATCACATTAGTATCTAGTGCGAGTAACGCCATGTGTGCTTTTATTGTTGATGCTGGCGGATAACGGCCTTGGGTTGCTCGATTAATAAGGGGGCGATCCCTTGATTGCAGTAATTCTTGATATTTCTTTTGGCTGATACCTTGTACAAATAGGTTAGGATCGTAACTTGGGCTCGAAACTAGAGACAGAATACCACCAGTTTTGGCATCCATCAGTACAATACTACCTCGATTACCCGCTAGTAATTGTTGTGCTTTAAGCTGCAATCTCACATCAATATTTAGCTTGATATCTCTTCCGGGAATAGGGGGCGTGAAGTTAAGGGTGCGAATAACTTTACCCCAGCTATCAACTTCAACCTGACGCTGTCCTGGCTTTCCGTGCAATAACTCTTCGTAATGCTTTTCAATGCCCAATTTACCAATGTAGTTTGTACCACGATAAAGCGCGCTTTTTCCATCTTTTTCAATGCGTTGTAGATCCCTGGTGTTGATTTTAGCAATATAACCTAAAACATGTGTGAATGAGTCACCAAAGGGATAAAAACGTTTAAGGTTGGCTTGAATTGAAAAGCCTTTAAATTTGTGCTGATTAACCGTAAATAATGCCACTTCTTTTTGTGTTAGCTGTTGTTTAATAACAATAGAGCGAAATGAACGAGCATAACGATTTTTGCTATAAAACAGCTCAATTTCTTGCTCGCTTAAGCCTAACAACTTGGTCAGAACAACAATGTTTTTACTGAGATTTTCAGTTTTATTTACAATCACTTCTAGGTTATATACGGGTCTATTTTCCGCAAGAATAATGCCGTTCCGATCGTAAATAAGCCCTCGATTAGGTGGGATCGTTTGTACACTGATCCGATTTGAATTAGATCGTGTTTGGTAGTTTTTATAAGATGATATTTGTAAATAATAGAGGTTGCTAATTAAGATGCCAATGGCAAAAATAATCGCAATAAATACAACTAAAGTGCGACGCATAAACAGCGATGATTCTGCGGAATGATTCCGTATGCTAATGCGTTTCTTAGCCATATTTATTCTCTATGGTAGGGGTGGTTAATTGTTAATGTAAAAGCTCTATAGAGACTTTCTGCTACGATAATTCGTACCAGTGGGTGAGGTAAGGTTAAAGCAGACAAGGACCAACGCTGTTCAGATTTTGCTATACATTCTGGTGCTAATCCTTCAGGACCACCAATTAATAAGCTAATATTCCTAGCATCTAATTGCCATTTAACCATTTCATCGGCAAGTTGCTCGGTTGTCCAAGGTTTTCCTGTCACTTCTAAGGTAACAATTTTGTTACCTTTGGGTATTGCAGCGAGGGTTAGTTCCCCCTCTTTTTTTAAAATCCGTTTTATATCTGCATTTTTACCACGCTTTCCAGCATTGATTTCTAGCAACTCCAGTTGCATCTCCTTTGGAAAGCGTCGTGCATACTCTTGATATCCTTTTTCAACCCAGTCGGGCATTTTTGTACCGACTGCGATTAACTGAATTTTCATTAAGCAGACTGTTCCCAAAGTTTTTCAAGTTGGTAGAACTGTCGAGTTTCATCTTGCATTACATGTACAACTACATTGCCTAGGTCTAATAAAACCCATTCGCTACCTTCCAAACCTTCGATGCCAATAGCTTGCTCACCTTCGTTTTTAGCAGCAAGTGCAGTTTGTTCAGCCACTGAGCGTACATGACGTTTTGAGTTACCAGTACAGATTATCATAGTGTCAGTAACGTCTGAGGTAGCTGAAACATCGATGATAGTGATGTCTTTTGCTTTCATATCTTCAAGTTGTTGGATCACAAATTGTTTTAATTGTT
Source organism: Psychromonas sp. (assembly GCA_036961085.1). Classification (GTDB taxonomy): domain Bacteria; phylum Pseudomonadota; class Gammaproteobacteria; order Enterobacterales; family Psychromonadaceae; genus Psychromonas. The sequence goes on along the minus strand of JBALXF010000262.1, from coordinate 1,882 downwards.
CGTCTTGCAAAGGGAATTCCTTCCATATTATGGGTAAAAATTTTATTAATTAGACAGTATATCATGCTCAATGGTTAGCTTGGACATTAATGATGAATTTTTTGTATTTTTAACATTTAAATCAGAATTAAATGAGTTTCCACACTATCAATAGGGGCTGTGTGAGCTCTGTCGCAAAATATACAGATCCTTTTCTTGCAATACGCACAGTCTTTATTAGACTTCATGGATAAAAGTGGTAGAAAGTGTGTAAAAGTGGATCTTTCTTACCAAAATGATGTCGTTTTATGTAAATTTGATCGTGGATCCTACTTATTATGTTACGTGGTGCAAGTGCAATTAACCTTGATACAAAAGGAAGACTCGCAATTCCAACCCGCTATCGCGATTGGTTAATGGATACTTGCCAAGGTCAATTTGTTTGTACCATAGATATTCAATCGCCGTGTTTATTGATTTATCCGATCAATGAATGGCTGTTAATCGAACAAAAACTACGTGCATTATCCAGTACAAATCCACAAGAACGTCGTTTACAGCGCTTGATTTTAGGTTATGCAACCGAAAGCGAGTTAGACAAAACAGGGCGCACATTAATCGCGCCCACACTTCGACAACATGCAAAACTAGATAAAAAAATCATGTTGGTTGGACAGTTAAATAAATTTGAATTGTGGGATGAAGCAATGTGGCATCAACAAATAGAAAATGATTTGCTAGATGGATTAGCGACAGACTCAGAGTTAAGTGATGGACTAAAGGAGTTTTCACTATAATGGCAGAACATATTACCGTACTACTTGATGAAGCAGTTAACGGGCTAGCGCTTAAAAAAGATGGCATATACGTTGATGGTACGTTTGGGCGAGGCGGGCACTCGCGTCATATTCTTGCTCAACTTGGCGAGAATGGACGGTTAATCGGGATCGATAGAGATCCTCGTGCGATAGCTGTTGGCGAAGCGTTAATGAAAGAAGACCCTCGATTTACTATCGTTCATGGTCCGTTTTCAGGACTTGCTGAATATGTAAAAGAATTAGACCTAGCCGGTAAAGTAGACGGTGTTTTATTAGATTTAGGCGTGTCATCACCGCAACTTGATGATGCTGAACGTGGTTTTAGTTTCATGCGCGATGGGCCTCTAGATATGCGTATGGATCCAACCTCTGGTATTAGTGCTGCAGCTTGGTTAGCTAAAGCTGATGTTGATGATATTGGTTGGGTATTAAAAACCTTTGGTGAAGAAAAGTTCGCTTATCGTATCGCTCGCGCGATCGTTGCAGATCGTGAAGAAACGCCATTCTTACGCACCTTACAACTAGCACAATTAATTGAACGCCTGTGTCCTAAAAGAGAAAAGAAGAAACATCCTGCCACTCGTAGTTTCCAAGCAATTCGAATCTATATCAACAGCGAGTTAGAGGAGATCCATAAAGTTTTGGACGGTGCTTTAGACATATTGGCTATCGGTGGCCAGCTCTCTGTCATTAGTTTTCACTCATTAGAAGATCGCATCGTAAAACGCTTTATCCGTAAACAGGAAAAAGGGCGTGAATTCCCACCCGGATTGCCTTTAACTGAAGAGCAGATGGCTGGCGGAAAAACCCTTAAGTCGATGGGTAAAGCACTAAAGCCTGGTGCTCAAGAAGTAAGTGAAAATGCACGAGCACGTAGTTCTGTTCTACGTATAGCACAAAAAATTGCAGAGCCAGAGATACAATAAATTGCATCCATTTAACAGTAGTTTATTACTTTTAATCTTTGCTGATTTACGCAAGCATATTTTTTTAGTACTGATTGGCTTAGGGATTCTAACCAGCGCGATTTTTAATATCTATGTAACTCATGATACGCGTGTGTTGGTTTCTCAAATGGAGCGATT
>JBALXF010000261.1:1408-5090 GCA_036961085.1 Psychromonas sp. | reverse complement strand
TGGGTTAAAGTCCCGTTGATATATTCAGTTCGCTGACTTTTTGATGGGCGAAGCACAGTAAAGTCTTGTTCAAGCGGACGTGTATCGAGTTGATAGTCTGAATCACTGTCATCTATCTCGATACTTAATGTAAATATATCACCAATAATGACAGAGTTATCACTGACCGAAGTAAGTACTTGTGGCGCTGCATAAGCCCATGATGTGAGAAATAAAGATAGAAATAGGGCGATGAAAAATGAGAATGTGATACGCATTACCAGGTAACTCCATTATTTTCTTGATTTGAATTTGATTGGGATCTTTTTTGATATTCTAAACGCATTTTATTGCGTAATAATATTGAGGGATCATCAGGCATATTTTTCAGCCAATTAGGCAAATCCTGTAGCTCTTGATTAATCTCTGAATCTTGTTCAGAAGCACTCATTGCTTGTGGTTCTGTTTCTTGCTGTTCCTGTGCCGCAGATTGCTGATGAATACCTTGCTGTTGTTGCTCACTTTGCTGTTGTTGCTCATTTTGCTGTTGTTGCTCATTTTGCTGTTGTTGCTCGCTTTGCTGTTGTTGCTCGCTTTGCTGTTGTTGCTCACTTTGCTGTTGTTGCTCGCTTTGCTGTTGTTGCTCGCTTTGCTGTTGTTGCTCACTTTGCTGCTGTTGCTCGCTTTGCTGTTGTTGCTCGCTTTGCTGTTGTTGGTCATTTTGCTGCTGTTGCTCACTTTGCTGTTGTTGGTTATCTTGTTGTTGTTTTTGTAATTTTTCTAATAAATCAATGTTTTGCTGAGCAGTTATCAATTCAGGGTTAATTTTTAACGCCTGTTGATATGCACTGATCGCTTTCGGGAAATCTTGTAACTGTGCATAGCTGTTACCCAAATTATAAAAAGCGTTCTCATTATTTGGCATATCAATGGTGGCTTGGGTGAATTCTATTGATGCTTGTTTAAATTGTTTATTTTTATATAAAGCACTGCCTTTATCTAACCCCGAATTATATAGCTCACTGGCTATTTCATAGTCTTCGACTTGATAAGCTTGAAAAGCGTTTTGTTGCTGGTTTTTCCAAATTGAAGCCTCAACCTTAGGGCTAGAAAAAGACACAGTTAAACCAACTAATGCCAAATAAAGTAGGCCTTTTCTAAATAATAATAAAAATAGGGGAAGTAATAGAAATGCTAACCAATAACCATCGTCAATGGAGAGTTGATTGTGTCTTTGTTGTTGTGATTGCCTTTTAAGCTTGTCATTAGCGGTAAAATGTTCTGCAAGTTTTTCTATATCAGATTTTTTATTACTAAAGTCGAGATATAACCCTCCACTTGTTTTAGTAATATCGTATAAAGGTTGTTTATCTAATTTACTGATCACTATCTTCCCTTGTTGATCTTTTAACAGGGAGCCATCAGGTAAGGTTATCGGTGCGCCTTTTTTACTGGCCATGGCCAAAATTGAAACGACCCAATTAGTACCTTGCAATCTTTTTTGCATCACTTTTGATGTCGTTACGTCTATGCCGTCGCTAATGAAAATAATATGCCCGCGTGAATAACCTGCATTTTCTAATAAATTTATCGATTTCTCTAAAGCTAAATCTGCGCGCTCACCTGTCACTGGCATAATATCAGGAGACAAATGAGGAATATGATTGAGAATTGAATTGCCATCTTGTGTTAATGGCGAAATAGTGAAGGCATCACCGGCATAGGCAACGAGTCCTTTATCGCCTTCAGCTAAGTATTTTACCAGGTCTATTGCTTTATATTTTGCTTGGCTTAAGCGATTTGGTTTTGCATCAATGGCATACATTGAATAGGAAAGATCTAAGGCGATTACCTGTGCTTTTTCCATTTCATATAGCGGTATATTATGTTGTCGCCATGTTGGTCCTGATAGCGCGATGCAAGCAATCATGGATAGTAAGGTAAATATAATGACGTTAGTGGATGAACGTTTCTGGGATGTCATTAAATGCAGGCTTAAGTGCGCAGCAATTAAGCCTTGAGAATCTGTTTTATTATGTTTTATGTAGGCGAATAATGGGTATAGAAAAACCACAATTAACCCTAATAGCCAATATGGGCGTAAAAATTCCAATGGCATCAAAGTGGTTTCAGGCAACATAAGCGCCTCGCAATTTTAAATATATTGAATAGATAGTTAACAGAATAAGTGCTGCGCCCAGTGGCCAGTAAAATAAATTCTTTTCGGGTCTAAATTGCAGGAAATCACTGTCAACCGGCTCAAGTTGATTAATGGTTTGGTATATATCCTGTAACTCTTGTTGATTACGGGCTCTGAAATATTTACCGCCAGTTATTGCTGCTATCTCTGTGAGCGCCTGCTCATTTAGATCTGCAGAAGGGTTAATACGCTGATTTCCAAATATACTGCGTTTAATCATCTGTTCTGCACCAATGCCAACGGTGTAGATAGTGATATTATTTTTAATTGCTTGTTTAGCGGCTTGTAAAGGTTCAATGCTGCCTGAGTTATTGGAACCATCACTCATTAGAATTAATACTCGCTGCTCATTTTTGTTTTCTACAAAGCGCTTAATTGCTAAGGCAATAGATTCACCAATTGCAGTCTTTTGACCTGCTAGGCCAATCTGACTTTCGTCCACCATTTGCTGTATTGTTTTTAAATCGAAGGTCAGAGGCGTTTGTAAATAAGCATGATCGGCAAATAAAATAAGCCCAAGTCGATCGCCTTGTCTTTCACTAACAAATGTTTGCAGTAAGTCTTTTACTAAGGTCAAACGATCCACTTTTTGTCCATTCAGGGGCATATCAACTTCCAGCATACTGCCTGATAAATCTAGTGAAATGATCATATCGCGACTTTGTTGCTGCAGACGAATAGGGTCGGAAAACCAAATAGGTTTGGCTAAAGCAGACAATAAAAGCAACCAGGATAACCAAGGGATAATAGGTTTTAAATAACTCTGTGCTATTGATAAATTTTGTTGATTCAGTCCTGCAGCGAGAGGGATCCAAATCTCTGTGTATTGCTGTTGTTTTGCTTTTAATAAATAGCGCACAAGCAGTGGTAGCGGGGTGAGTAAAAAAATCCACAAGTAAACGAATTCAAACATTGCTTAAGTACTCTTTGATTGTATTTTAGATTTATTTTTCAACGATTTAATCCATATTCTTGCTTGTGAAAAATCGTCTTCAGAGCAGTTTTTTTCACTATTTTTATACAGTCGCTGCATAAAACTTTTTTTGTCTCCAAATAGACTTATATCAGTATTTTTCTGTAAAAAATCAAACCACTTTTCTCCATGTAAAGAAGCCACCTGTTGGCGCGGGTAATATAATAACGCCGCACCTTTTAATAGTTGATTCAATTGAATGAAGCTTGTTTTAGATTGTTGAAGTTGGTGTAACTTTTGTAGCGCAATTTTCTGCTTTTGTTGTTGTTTTTTATATTTTGAAATGAAAAAAAATAGACCAATAATGGCTGTTATTATCAATACTAATAACACCCAGTAAATACTTGCTAAAGGCCACGGAGACGGGGCTGAAGGAGCAATGATATCATGCAATTGATTAAGCATGTTTTGACTATCTAGCTGAGACATGAAATTGCTCCATTAACGAATGAGAAGCTGAAATGTCATAAAGTGGAATACCATATTTGATGAAAATAGATTGCACCTTTATTTGTCGTTTATTTGCCGCA
>JBALXF010000261.1:0-1398 GCA_036961085.1 Psychromonas sp. | reverse complement strand
CAATGCTTTTTTACGTCTAAAAAAGCCACTACCCGATAAACTATTTACTTTAATCTCACTGTGTAGAACATTATTTGGTAAAGCTTGCTCGAGTGGATCGCTGATTTGCCATGCATTGACTTGATTGTGCCTGCGTATCTGACTAATCAATTTTTGGCAACTGTCATCTAGCTGAGAAAAATCACTGATTAAATGTATTTGACTACCTGTTTGCACTAAGCGTGCAAGTCGCTTTAGTTGTACCAATAATGATTGTGGTTGCTTATCACTCTTATACGCCTTACTTTTACAAAGCTGTTCGCTGTGGTGCAAAAAAGACATCAAGCCCTTGTTTCTACCTGCTGGTTTTAATTCTGCTACATTTTGTTGGTTAAAAATAATCCCGCCAAGTCGATCGTTACGTTGCTTTGCTTGCCAACTTAATAATGCAGCAAGGTGGCAGGCTTGTACCGATTTAAAAACGTATTGGCTACCAAAAATCATGCTATCAGAAAGATCCAATAAGATAAAAACAGGGCGTTCCTTTTCTTCTTGGAATAATTTGGTATGCGCCTTACCTGTTCGTGCTGTTACCGACCAATCAATGCTACGGACATCATCACCGGCTTGGTAATGACGCACTTCGGCAAACTCCATTCCTCTGCCCTTTATTTTTGCTAAATAATTACCAGAGAGTTGTTGGTAAGCAACTTTAGCGCCTGGCTGAAGTCTAGCGGCTGCCTGCTGTTTATAGCTAAGTAGCTCGTTTAAGCTGACGTTAATCCCGGTTTGATAGGGACTATCAGCAAATATAGGGTGTTTTATAGTGTTCATATTTATCGTCATAAATAACTAAACTTAAGCTGGAATAGCAACCTGGTTAATGATCTCTTGGATAACTTGATTTGCATTAATGCCTTGTGCTTCGGCTTCATAACTTAGAATTAATCGATGACGCAATACTGGATAAAGGTTTTGAATGATGTCATCAGGAGTAACAAAATCGCGATCATCTAACCATGCTCTTGCTTTAGCGGTACGCATTAAGGCTATCGTAGCGCGCGGACTGGCTCCATAATTTATCCATTCTTGCAATTGTTCGCCATAGCGCTGGGGTTGGCGTGTAGCGATAATTAAATCGATGAGATATTGCTCTAAATGCGGCGCGATGTGAATGCCCATTATTTGTTGACGAATCGCAAAAATTTGCTCATTTAAAAGCGGGGTAACTTCGGCAATCGTTTCCTTAAGGATCTCTTTTTGATTTAGCTGCAAGATTTGTTTTTCTGTTTCCGCGTCAGGATAATCCAGTTCAAGGTGCATAATAAATCGATCTAGCTGAGCTTCAGGCAGAGGATAAGTCCCTTCTTGCTCTAGTGGGTTCTGCGTTGCCATAACTAAAAATAGTTCGGGTAATTT
>JBALXF010000260.1:0-5092 GCA_036961085.1 Psychromonas sp. | reverse complement strand
TAGAAATAAGTAAACGTGTTGGACGATGATCTAAAAATAAACCAGTATCTAAATAATCTTGCAGGTTAACAATTATTTTTGCTTGTCCTTCATGCATAATTAACGACTGTTTCTTGCTATCTAGTTTTTCGTACTGTTGACGCCCTTTTTGACGTTCACGTACTTTGATCACTAATTTATCATCTGAAAGATTTAGCATATAACGAACCGTTGAAACCACATCTAGGAAACGACGACGTACTTTACCTGCTTCAATCTCTTTTGGCGCACGGTATTCTTGAATAATTACGTAATCACCGTAACGGTCAATAGCTACATTGTATTCTGGTAAATCAGCATCGTACATGCGGTAACATTCAACGTTCTCACGTGCTGCCCACTTTTCTAATTTTTTCAGGTTCTTGGTCAAGCGATTAGCAAATGCTTCTGAATAGATAGCAGGTTTTATCTGCTTAACTTCTTTAAATACTTTGTCTGATTCAGTTTCTTCAGCCGTAGCCGCTTTTTCATCAGCATCACGCCCCATAGTCCAAGGATTAATAGGCTTAGAATTTTCTTCAGTTTTAGTCGACTCAACAACCGGCGCAATCGCTTCAACTTCTGCAACGCGTTTTGGCGAAATACGGTAATTTTTAAGTACACACTCAAGTGGACCATTAAAGAATTTAAAGCTTTTACCTGCACGCATCCCTAAACAGCTTAGTAATTCAGTATCCATAGCAAACATGCTTAGGCTCCAACCAGCAAAAGCATCTTTAAAATGATAACCAAGTTCAGTGTATAAAGAGATGGTATCACTGAAACCGCCTAAACGTTCACCGTAAGGAGGATTAGAAACTAACATACCTGTTTCTAATTCTTCAGGTGGTAATACTTTTTTAGCATCTTGCACTGAGAATTCGATTAACTCAGCAACACCGGCACGTTGTGCATTTTTACGTGCAATCTCAATCATATCTTTGCTTAAATCAGAACCGTAAAAACGTGTTTCACATTGAGCGACCGCCTTACGTCCGTAAACCTGTGCAGATGTTTTTAATGTTTTCCAACATTGATCATCATGTTGTTTCCATTTTTCGAAACCAAAACTTTCACGTAATGAACCAGGTGCAATATTCAACGCCATCATAGCCGCTTCAATCACAATGGTGCCTGAACCACACATAGGGTCTAATAGTGCTTCGCCTTTCCAGCCACTACGTTTAACAATACCCGCAGCTAACGTTTCACGAAGAGGCGCTTCGCCAGCAATAGTTCGGTAACCACGTAAATGGAGTGGAGAACCTGAAAGGTCTAAATAAATTGTTGCTTTATCTTTCCATAATCGGCCATTAAAACGAATATCAGCATCACGCTTCTCAACATTTGGGCGGTCATCGAATTTTTTACGAAAACGGTCTACGATAGCATCTTTAATTTTTAATGCGCCAAATTGGGTGTTACGAATTTCATCGTTACTACCTGAGAAGTCTATCGAGAACGTTTGATCAACATCAAAATGCGTTTCCCAAGGGATATTGCTACAACCTAAGTAAAGGTCTAACGAATTTAATACTTTAAACTCGCTCAGTTGTAAAAGTACACGAGAAGCAAAACGAGACCATAAACAAACTTTATAACCTTCTTCTAAGGTGCCCTTAAAGCTAACACCACCGTTCATCTGCTTGCTATTTTCAATACCCATTTCTTTTAGCTCGACTTCGAGTAGAGGGGCTAGGCCTTTGGCGGTTGGAATAAAGTAACTGTACATATTGGCTCTCATGCATTTATGGAAAAATAAAATAGCGATGATTATAACCCTTAATTGTTATTATCCCTACATAATTTACAGCACTAAATCTTTCATTTAGCAGCCAAAATAGATTATCTGAGTAACTTAGTAAGCCTATTTAAACTTATGCCCTATAAATGCTTAATCAATCTACTAAAAAAGTGCAAAAATTGACTAACCAAAAGAAAAGTTCCATTTACAAATATCAATTGAGTGGTGTTTCTGTGCAGAACATTAATTTTACTTTTATAGGTTCTTTGTAACCCCAAATAATAAGCAGCTAACGAATCCATAAAAACCCCCGAAATCATTCATTTATTAACCAGTAAATGGCTTCTTTATCAGCTACTTTTTAAACAAATTTCAAAACATAAAATAAAGCGCTAATTAGATGAAATTACACTCGCAATTAAAAATTGCGACATTATAATAACGCCGTCTTTTATGAGCTGAAGCTACTTTAATAATAAAAAACTATGATTGCTTATGCATGGCAACTTGCATAGGACGATTACTGTAGCCATTCCATAATCACAACTATTAGCCAAGTATAAATTTTATAGTTGGCGACGATCATTAAAAATAATTATAAAACCAACCTTTTTGACTAATAAACTAGCAACTATTATTAATCAAATGTAACGAAACAACTGGAGTAACAAAAATGCACATCATTATGGGCTTAGTCGGGATCGTTTCATTAATCCTTATTGCCGTAGCTTTTTCGAGTAATCGCAAAGCAATCAACTACCGCACAATCGGGGGCGCGTTTGTTATTCAAGCTGCAATTCCCGCTTTTGTTATCTTTACAGATTCAGGAGCAAGCGTTTTAGGTAGCATGTCATCTGGCGTGCAAGCCGTTATTGATAGCGCAAATGCAGGTATCGGTTTCCTGTTTGGCGGTCTAGTTTCTGGAACAATGTTTGAAGTATTTGGTGGTGGCGGTTTCGTTTTTGCCTTTAGAGTATTACCTATCATTATCTTCTTTGCATCTTTAATGGCGGTATTGTATTACTTAGGTGTTATGCAATTTATCATCAAAATATTGGGTGGTGGTTTACAGAAACTATTAGGCACAAGTAGAACTGAATCTATGTCTGCTGCTGCAAACGTATTTGTTGGTCAAACAGAAGCGCCATTAGTTGTTAAACCTTTCCTTAGTAAAATGACGCGTTCAGAACTATTCGCTGTTATGGCCGGTGGTTTAGCTTCAGTTGCAGGTGCAGTATTGGCCGGTTATGCATCATTAGGTGTTAGCTTAGAGTATCTTATCGCAGCATCATTTATGGCTGCACCTGGTGGTTTATTGATGGCAAAACTTTTAGAGCCTGAAACAGACACGCCAATCGATCAATTATCAGATGATGAAATTGATGCCGATGAAAAACGTCCAGTTAATTTAGTTGATGCAGCAGCAACAGGTGCAGCAGACGGCCTACAATTAGCAATGAATGTTGGTGGTATGCTAATCGCATTTATCGCTTTAATCGCACTAGCTAATACTATTCTAGGTTCTATCGGTGGTTTAGTGGGTATTGAAGCACTAACACTACAAATGATTTTAGGCTACTTATTTGCACCGATTGCCTTCCTTATCGGTATTCCATGGTCTGAAGCATTACAAGCTGGCAGTTTATTAGGTCAAAAATTAGTAGTGAATGAATTTGTTGCGTACATCGATTTTGTTGCTATGAAAGATACACTGAGTGAGCAGTCACAAGTGATCCTAACTGTTGCTCTATGTGGTTTTGCTAACTTATCATCTATCGCTATCTTATTAGGTGGTTTAGGTGTTCTTGCACCATCACGTCGTCATGAAATTGCAAGCATGGGTCTTAAAGCTGTAATGGCAGGTACTCTATCTAACTTCATGAGTGCAACGCTAGTGGGTATTTTCTTTGCCTTAAGTGTTGCTTAATTAGTTATTCATAGATTGTAAGTAATTACTTACAATTGATTAAATAAAACTAACTACATATTGAAAGCAACGTCTTGTAAATACAGGCCGTTGCTTTATTCTGCTAAGTAAAAAATAAAGGATACTGTTTAAACTGCAAGCTTTCCCAGCCACTATTCTCTGTAGTTAACATTCAATTCTCAAACCTACCTCTGATAAAACATATTGATTTACATATAATTAATACTTATTAGCCTCAGTATTGCTACTTTAAAGCGATAAGGTTTAAGTACTTGCACAATTTGTTTTAAATAATTGATTTAGAGAGAAATTTATTTCGACTCTATGCGGTCTATTGAGTAATATCACTTCAATTACAGGTAAGGATACTTTCTATGGATAAGAAAAAAATCATTCTGATCATTTTAGCTTTATTGGCATTATGGTTTGTTTTTGATTTCAAGCATCTGCTGACACTTGAAAATGCAAAAAGTCAGCAAGCACTTTTAGATACTTATATTAACGACAACTTCTATTTATCAAGTATTACTTATTTTGTTCTTTATATTATAGCGACCGCTATCTCTATTCCAGGCGCAGCTATTTTCACGCTACTCGGTGCCGCTCTCTTTGGTTTTTGGTGGAGTCTATTATTAGTTTCTTTTGCTAGTACCATAGGTGCGACGTTAGCCTTTTTATTTAGTCGCTATCTATTGCGTAATTGGGTGCAGTCTAAATTTGGTAGTAAACTGAAAACCATTAATGAAGGCGTCGACAGAGATGGCGACTTATACCTTCTGACCTTACGACTGATTCCTATCTTCCCGTTTTTCTTGATTAATTTATTAATGGGTTTAACCACCATGACTGCAAAACGTTATTATTTATTCAGTCAAATTGGTATGTTACCAGCCACTATGGTGTTCCTAAATGCGGGTACGCAACTGTCAGAAATTCAGTCTTTATCAGGTTTACTGTCACCCGCCGTTATTACCTCTTTAGTTATTTTAGGTTTATTTCCCCTTGTGGCTAAATTCATCATGGCCAAAATACAGCAACGCAAAGTTTATCAAGGTTGGGAAAAACCCACCTCTTTTGACCAAAACATGGTTGTTATCGGTGCAGGCTCTGGTGGCTTAGTGACCGCTTACATCGCTGCGGCGGTAAAATCTAAAGTCACACTGATAGAAAAAAATAAGATGGGAGGCGACTGTTTAAACACTGGATGTGTTCCTTCTAAAGCCTTGATTCGAACCAGTCATAATATTAAAGAGATATTAACCGCAGAACGTTTTGGAGTTGATGCTCAAATTAATCAAATTGATTTCAACAAAGTAATGCAGCGCGTACAGACGGTGATACAGAAAATTGAGCCCCATGACTCCATTGAACGCTATTCACAATTAGGTGTTGAATGCCTGCAA